>CAIOSU010000301.1 GCA_903861055.1 uncultured bacterium | reverse complement strand
GGCTACAACACTTACGTAGAAAGTTATAAAATTAAGGATAGCACCGTAGTTGTAAATGGCAATAAGGCACAAGGCTACTGGGGCTTTGAGACAATATATACAGTGAACACCGGTCAAGCGCCTGCCACAACTGTACCGAATCCAATTCAAGCAACCTCCCCAATTCCGCTTAACTCATGTGTAGTTACCGGCGGCTTTGCTCAACCTTTTGTTATAACTGGTAGCGAAACCGAAGACATTACAGTATTAGTATCGTTATCTACTAATAAAAGCTTTGAGTGGGAAGACTTAAACGGTGACAATACCTGGGACCCACTTGATGGGGAAAATGTAGTAGATATGGGTCTTAGGGGTTTAGAACCTAAAATTGAATAATTAATGCCGATTACACGTCGTAGCTATACACTACCCTTTCGGTAAGTGGTTTGCTTTGACATGTAAGTACATAACCTTCCTCAATCTCACTATCCGATAACGATTCACGATCGGCCATAATTACTTGGCCCTCAGTTACTTTGGCCCGGCAAGTGCAGCATGCACCAATTTGGCATGCATATGGTGCATCGACCCCACCATCAAGTGCCGCCTCTAAAATGGAATCTTCCCCTCTATACTCAACATTATATTCGCTGCCATCCAATTGAAAAGTAAGACTAGCAGTTTTTAGTGGTGTATCAGATACTTTCATAGCATTATTAGTACTTTCTGCATGTCCACCTGCAATGCCTGGTTCGGTATTGGTGTGGCTGCTAAAAAATTCTTTGTGAATACGTTCAATGTTAACACCCCTTTGCATCAAAAGGTTTTCTATAAGCTCCATCATTGGCGATGGCCCGCAAATATAATAGAGTACATTAATAGCATCAGGCACATTGGCCTCAAGCATTTCAATAGCTCGTTCTTTACTAAACTTGCCTACATAGCCATCCCAATTTCCAAGAGGATCATCGAGCGTGTATGCTACTTTAAACCTATTAGGATGTTGTTGACTATAGCTATCAAAAAGTTCACGGAACATGATATGTTCTTCATTCCTGTTAGCATAAAGCAGGGTTATGTTGCTTGATGGCTCTTCGGCAAGTAGGGCTTTAATTATTGCCAACATAGGAGTTATGCCACTGCCACCTGCAAACAGCACATAGTGCTTTTGTTTGAATGGTTGCGCATCAACTGTAAACTTACCAAGTGGCGGCAATACTTTAAGTATTTGGCCAACCACGGTGTGATTGTTTAAATAAGACGACATCACCCCACCATCAACCTTTTTTACGCCAATTGACAATGGCTCGCTCCTGTGGCTACAAATTGAATAAGAGCGACGAACTTTCTTACCATTTACGTCCGCCTCAAGGGTAATGTACTGGCCTGGTTCAAACCTAAACTGCTCGAGTAAGTGAGGCGGAATATCAAATGATATAACCTTTGCATGGCTAGTTTCCGTGCGAATTTGGCTAATGCGGATATCGTAAAGTTGTTGACTCATAAAATTTACTAAGACTTGTCAATTAAGGCTAGTAAAGATAGGCAAAAGCCCTTTTTATTAGGAATGATAGGAGTAAATAACATCAATCAAGCTCGATTAATTTATTTCGGAGCCAAGTAATGTCTGCAACATCCTGTTTAGCAGTAATGTCCAATTTAAGCTTGTCTGTCACTTTCTGCCCTGTGGCCTTATATTTGGAGAGTTTTACAATGTACTTTACCATGTTCCGGTAAAGACTTTTCTGATATTTAGGCATTAGCTTGTTTCTTCTTAAGTAAAGCTTAAATGCATCCGCTTGCGATACCAGCAAATCAAACTCATTCAGCTCAAAATAGCTTTTTATTAAAAGGCTTTTTGAACTTAATTAGTAGCAATGTTTTGGAAATCACTTCCAACGGCACGGTTATCCCGTTGGATGTATATGGCCTTACTATCCCAGTAAAATAAGAGGGAGTAAGTATGTTCGAGGCAATTTCTGCTTTAAGTTTAAAAGTATATCCTGTTCCGGCTAAATATATAGTGAATATTGTAGTTCCAAGCAACATAAAAGTAGAAGCTATTGAAGTATATAATGGATTGGGTGCATTGATAGAAACAAATCAAATCGACAAATTAAGTATTTATAGTCTAAATATAGAAGATTATGTTTCAGGCTATTACCTATTGAGGATAAAGACCGAAAATGGCTGGGTAACCAAGCGTTTCAGCATAATGAAATAACAAAAACAATAGGGCGAGGTTAAAAGCCTTGGAGGTTACCAAGCAGCTTAGGGGCTCGGATGGCAATTCTTTTGTCTTGCTCTCCGATAAGCTGCTTGGTAACCTCCAAGGCTT
>CAIOSU010000300.1 GCA_903861055.1 uncultured bacterium | reverse complement strand
AGGTAGGTATTATGGAAGTTCTAAGAGCCTTGTGCTTAAACAGATTTTTCAAAAACATTTAGGCAAATTGCTTTCGCATTAAACGCTTTATCTTGGTTAAGGTTCGGCCAAATACCTTAAATTTGGTGCAACCCCAAAAGCAATAAAATGGCAGAGTCGAATAAAACCTACACCGATAAAGCCCCAAAACCAGTAGGTGCTTACCCGCACAGCCGCAGGGTGGGCAATTTGCTGTTCCTATCGGGCATTGGGCCGCGCAAACCGGGCACCAACGAGATACCAGGCCTTAAGCTTGATGAGCAGGGCAATATATTGGAGTATGATATTGTGGCGGAGTGCCATAGCGTTTTCGCTAACGTGCGCACGGTGCTAGAGGAGAGCGGCAGCAAATGGGAGAATTTGGTGGATGTTACCGTGTTCCTTACCAACATGAAGGCCGACTTTAAGCAATACAATGAGGTGTATGCGCAGTACTTTAAAGATGCACAGCCCTGCCGCACTACGGTAGAGATAAAAAGCTTGCCCACACCCATCGGCATTGAGCTAAAGTGTATCGCAACTATTGATTAAGCGCGTCTTCGGTGGCTTTGCGGCCCCAGTCTTGTAGTTCTTGCTCGCTCCACAGCTCCGGAAAGAAAGTAACCCTGCGGGCACGTGCTGGCAAGTACTGTTGCCAGTTGGTGCCGCCGCTGGCCTTAATATCTTGCGGCTTTTTCATGAGGTAGCGCACGGCACTTTTGTAGTGCATGCTAGGCCACTCAACGTTAGCGGCATGGTCAAAGGCGCGCATTTCGGCAATTACTTCTGGGTTTTGTTGGTCTGCTGCTGGTAGGCTATGGTAGCGTTGTAGCACATTGGTGTCTCTATATTCGGCCAATAGGCGTTTAAACTCCTCGGCATACTTCAATTCAAACTGGCGCAAGGTAAGGGTTTGCTTTCCTGATGCTAGTTCGGTAGCGCCTTTTTTCCAGTATAGGTTGTTGTATAGCTCGTCGGGTGTGGCACTGGCCATCGCCTCGCGGCTGTCGTATGAGGCCAAATAGCGGGTCTCGGTGGCGGCAATCTCTATCATGCGGTATTGGGCGCTCTGGAAACCGCTGGCTGGCAACAGTGCCATACGGAAGCTCAGGAACTGGTCTTTGTCCATGCCATCCACCATTATCTCAAAGCTGGATATAAGCGCCTTGTAATAGCTATTAATGCGCTTTAATTGCACCACCAATTGCTCACCAGTAAGCACTTCTGCTTTAGCCACTTGTTCTAGGGCGTGGCGTATGAGCTTCATGTACAGTTCTGTTATCTGATGGTACATAATGAAAATCTTCTCATCCGGAAACGGCGTGCGGGGTGTTTGCAGGTTAAGCAAAACATCTAAGTGGATGTAATCCCAGTAGGTAAGGTAGTCGGCATATAGCAAGCCATCAATGTACGAGAGCATATCTTGCCCCATTACAGCATACTTACCTTGCAGTTTTACTAACCGCTCTTCTAGTTCGGGTGTTATTTCCATCATTCAAAGATGGCATTTGCTGGGTGAAATAGCAAATTATTGCCTAACGATTGTTAGCTGAGTTTGGTCAGGTATCAAGGCAGTCGCTATACCTTTGCCGTTTTTACGGCCTTAATGCGGCGCAGCCTATCGCGGGCAGCTTGCTTGCGCTTACCTAATTGGTACAGCACCTGGAAAATTAAAAACACAGCCAAGAAGTAGCCTAGTGCCAATAAGGTATAGCCAAAGTTCCAATCGTTTTCGTAGTAAGGGTAGATAAACATGACAATGCCCACCGAGGCCAACGATACACTACCCAACAAAACGGCCACCCAGGTGTCGCTCATGCCCAAATAAGCCAAGTGGTGGGCTATGTGGTCTTTGCCGCCTACAAATGGCGACTGGCGGCGTGCCAAGCGCCTAATAACTACAGTACCGGTATCGCAAAGGGGTATAATAAAGAGCAGCAGCGGGATAACAAATTGCCTTAAATCTAACATACCGATGTACGGTGTGCGTATGTTCCAGAAGAACATGATACTGATGGCGGCTAAAAAAACGCCCAAAAACTGGCTGCCCGTGTCGCCCATGTACATGCGCGAGGGGTGCCAATTGAAGAACAAGAAGCCAATTAATGCACCCGATACGCCCAACATGATAACGATATACGAATTGTCGACCGTGCCATTGAGCAAGGTAAGTACCATGGCTCCAAGCAATATGGTTATGCTCACAGTGCTGGT
>CAIOSU010000299.1 GCA_903861055.1 uncultured bacterium | reverse complement strand
CACTTTCAATTTCATTAAAGGCCAAAAATTGAAAGGCTAGCATTTGTATAATAAGGAAACTACATAACATAGCTATCATTATTAAAACCATTAGTGAGCTTTGAAATGCTCCTGAAAATAACTGAATTACCCCAACTAATATCAGTAGACTCAAAACGAAGTCAATAAAAATTACTTGCAATAATCGTAGTTTGCTAATCAGCTTGCAAGTGCCATCAACTTGTTGAACTTGAAAATGGAAAACTACAATATAAAATACCGAAAAGATACCATCCATAGGCACAACCTTGAACTTACCGCTCTCAATTTTATCGAATACGTATCCTTGATGCTTAATTTGGCTGGCATTGGCAACTTTACCGGCAATGGTAGCTGATAAGGTGCGTTTGTTTACCAGTGAAAAAATTCGGTCGATTATCATGGTTAATCATTTCTACTAGGCTTCAACCCCCACCAAAACTACATTCGTGGACGACATAATGAAGTATGAAGTACGATTTTCGATTTACGAATGAAAAAAGCCCTGTAACCAGTTAACTAATCAACCAATGAACAAAATGAACCCTTAGGCATTCAATATACCGGCCTTAATAAGCGGGTCCCAGCCTTGGGCAGAGATGGGAAACACGTTGCCGCCTTTGGTGGTAAGCGTTACGCCTTCGCTTTTTTCGGCAATGCGGCCTATAACGGTTACGTTCCACTCGTTGGATAGTTTGGTAACGTCTTCGGCCTTTACGGTAAAAAGTAGCTCGTAGTCTTCGCCACCGTTTAGGGCGCAAGTAATAGGGTCGAGGTTGAACTTGATGGCCAAGTTGTACGCTTCTTCGCTAATAGGCACTTGGTCTTCGTATAACTTGGCCCCTACGCCCGATTGGGTGCAGATGTGCAATATCTCCGACGACAAACCATCCGATATATCGATCATCGAAGTGGGCTTAATACCATGCTCTTTCAACAGTTCTATTACATCTTTGCGGGCCTCTGGCTTGAGTTGGCGACCAATAATGTATTGCTCGTTTTCCAAGTCGGGCTGCACATCGGGGTGCTCCAGGTATATCTGCTTTTCGCGCTCCAATATTTGTAGGCCTAAGTAGGCACTTCCCAAATCGCCGCTTACACAAATAGCATCGCCTGGCTTTGCACCATTTCGGTATACTAGATCCTCGCTATTGGCTACTCCAAGTGCGGTTACGCTTATGACCAGACCTGATAGGGAAGAGGTAGTATCGCCACCCACCAAATCAACATTGTATTTTTTGCAGGCCATGTATATGCCTTCATAAATCTCCTCAATAGCCTCCACCGAAAAACGGTTGCTAATAGCCAGCGAAACCGTTACCTGAGTAGGCGTGGCGTTCATGGCATATATATCACTCAGATTTACCACTATGGCCTTGTAACCCAAGTGTTTCAGGGGCGTGTACATCAAATCGAAGTGGATGCCTTCGGCAAGCATATCGGTAGTTATCACGGTGTTTTTACCTTGGTGGTTTACCACGGCGGCATCATCGCCCACGCCTTTTATGCTGCTCTCTTGGTTAAGTTTGATGCTATTGGTAAGCAGCCTTATAAGGCCAAATTCGCCAAGGGCACCAATTTCGGTGCGTTTCTCGTTTGGTGGGATTTGCATGGCGCAAAGATACGGGGATAGAAGCAAGTAACGGGTATCAAGTACCAAGTATTTGGCTAACGATAATGTAGTGGTTTGCAATTGCCTTGCCAGTGGTTACCTTTGCCGTTGTGAAAGTCACGCGCCTACAAGTGTTTTTAATGAGCTTGCTTACTTTGGTAGGCATGGGTGGAATTGGGCTACTGTTGGTAGTGTTTGCGCACAAGGCTGCCTTGCCCGAATTTATTACCAGTGGCCTGCCCATTAAACTGCAATTGTTAAATGGCACCTCTTTTGGCATTGCTACAGCCATATTGGCCATAGCGCTTATCCGTACCGAATGGTTTAAAGAAAGCAAAAGCTTTTTCCAGCAGTTTATTACCGACCTAAACCCTAGTTTCCCCGAAATGGTTTTTTACTCGTTTTGCGCTGGCGTGGGCGAAGAGTTATTGTTCCGGGGTGGCATACAGCCTTGGTTGGGCATTTGGTTTACCGCCATTATCTTCATTGCGCTGCATGGCTACCTTAGTATTACTGATGTAACAACTACCATTTATGGCCTGCTAATGGTGCTGGTTAGTGCAGGCTTTGGCTACTTGATGGTAAACGTCGGAATTTTTTCGGCCATCACTGCCCACTTTTGGTTCGATGTAATGATGTTTGCCTACATCAAATGGGGGCATAAATCGAGATTTGTGGCTTAGTTCTAATGTACAGCTTATAACGTACCCACCACCGCCACATGCCTGTTGTACCAATCAATGGGGCCCGGCCATTCGGGGTTGGCGCGCAGGGCGGCTTCGTCAATTATAGCTTCCCAGTTGGCTGGTAAGTTGGGTATAGTGTATTTACCATCAATCAGCAATATATCATCAGGGCCGAGCCATTTAATGCAGGCTGTTTTGTGTTGTGTGGGGTTTGTTTCGCCGTGCAGCAATGCCGCAAAAGGGTTGATGCCCTTGGCCAATTGTATCAATTGCATGAGCCTATCGCCCGATGGGCGCAGCTGGCCTTCCACTAACGCTATTTGGTTATTTTGGGTAACAATAAACTCCCAATTGCTTATGCATTGATGCACCTCAAGCTGCTGCAACATTTGCACGGTAACTGCCACTGCTATTTCGATAAAAGTCTGCGGTATGTTAACTGCTGGCACGGTATGACCCACCTCAATGTAGGAGTCGGGGTTTAGTTGCTTTTCTGCCGTTGCTAAGAGAAGGTGTCGGCCGTTACGGCTCAGCATGTGCAGCGTAAACTCGCTTTCGCAGCCAGGCATGGGTTTGCGGGGTATGGCATGCTCCAAAAGTATGTCTTGGCAAACCTCAAAATCGCCTGCATAAGCCGCTTGTTCTTGTTTGAGTATTTGCCTTAGTTGGCTGAGTGCCGCATTTAATTGCTTTGGCTGCTGTACTAACTTCACCCCCACTGAACCGGAATACGCATCGGGCTTAATAATCAAAGGAAACGGCGGTGGCGCAATAGATGGCGCACCCTCTCGCAGCCACTCAAAAGGCACGGCTATTAGGTTTGGGTCTCCTTCGGCTAGCTGGTTCCAAACCGAACGCAGACGATGCTTATGGAAAGAAATAAAATGGCTTTCGTTAGGATAAAATGGCGCACCCAGTTTTTCGGCAATGGCTAGGGCATTTTCAGCTATGTATTCATCAAGAGCAATAACTACTGCTTGTTCAAAAGCTCGTGCTTGCTGCCATTCATCGGGCCAAATTAGATCGGCACCAGTAGCTCGAATCATATCGGCCACATACTCTTTGCCCCAACGCCCACCGCCAAATAATAACACTACCTGCTGCATTCGGCAAAGTTAGAACCTTGATTTTACTTGATTGCCATGATTGGAAAAGGATTTTTGCCGCTGTATGTAAGAAATCCTTTCCTAATCCTCCAATCCTTTTCACAATCAAGGTTCACCCCCCCCAAAAAAACAAATAAATCCACCCGTAATCCTTCACTTTGCCCAGCGACCGTTATATTTGCTGTTCAATCAAAAAGCATATACCCAATGGCTTACGAAACGATACTAACGGAAGTGCAAAATAGCGTGCTGGTTATTACCCTCAACCGCGAAGACAAACTCAATGCCCTCAACAAAACCGTCTTCGATGAATTGACTTTGGCCATTGACGAACTATATACCAACCACACCCTAAAAGGTGCCGTAATTACGGGCAAAGGAACCCGTGCGTTTGCAGCCGGTGCCGATATATCGGAGTTTACGGGCTTGGATGCGGAAGGTGCTCGCAAACTGGCCAAGCGCGGACAAGATTTGTTCTTTCGCTTGGAGCGCTCACCTAAGCCTATTGTTGCTGCCGTAAACGGTTTTGCATTGGGTGGTGGTTGCGAGTTGGCTATGGCTTGCCACATGCGCAT
>CAIOSU010000298.1 GCA_903861055.1 uncultured bacterium | reverse complement strand
GTGAGCCGAGATGCCACCGTGCGCATACTTTTGGCAACGGAGCATGAAGGGGAAAAGAAATTTGGCGAACCAATAAAAGAGACCCTTTTCAGTTTCGACCCGCCGATAAAAGGTACCACTACTTGGATTGATAACCGAACCGTCGAGTTTAAACCCGATGAGTTGTTGCCCTATGGTACTATATATAAAGCCGAATTTTACCTATCGAAGCTGAAATCGGTGCCCACCAATCTGGAAACGTTCAATTTCCAGTTCCAAACCTTGGTGCTTTCGTTTGATGTGTCGTTGGGCAAAGTGCGCAGCATCGACCCCATGAAAATGGACTGGATGACCATAACTGGGCAAGTGAACACTAACGATGTGGTGCCCAATGATAAGGTTGAAGAAATGGTAGATGCCACCCAGCAAGGCAAAAAGCTTCGGCTGAGCTGGAACCATGACGAAAACGGACGCCTCCACATTTTTACCGTTGATAGCATTAGTAGGGGTCTTGAGGAAAGTACGGTATTGGTAAACTGGGATGGCAGCCCCTTGGATATTGCAGATAAGGGCACTGAGCAAATGCGCATCCCATCAATTAAAGATTTCTCGTTGATGCACTTTTTTGTGGTGCAGCAGCCCGAACAGTATATTTCGTTACAGTTCTCCGACCCATTGCTAGAAAGCCAAGAGCTGAAAGGCTTGATAAAGCTGGGCAATAGCACCGATCTTAAGTTTACGCAAGATGCCAACGAGCTGCGCGTGTACCCTAAAACCCGACAGTATGGTAACAAAACCATGTTGGTTTATCAAGGCTTGAAAAACGTATTGGGCTTTAAGCTGCAAGCAGAAGTAAACCTGAACGTATCATTTGAGGAATTGAAGCCTGAGCTGCGCTTCTCGTTGGGCGAGGGGGTTATTTTGCCCAACTCGGCGGGGCTGTATTTCCCTTTCGAGGCGGTGAACCTAAAGGCTGTTGATGTTACCATCATCCGCATTTACGAAAATAACGTGGCCCAATACCTGCAAGTAAATCAATTGGGTGGCAACCGTGAGCTGAAAAGGGTAGGGCGCCCCGTACTGCGCAAAACCATCAGGTTAGACGATAAAGGCAAAGACCTTGGTCGCTGGAACACTTTTGCACTGGATATGAACACGCTGTTTAAGAGCGAGCCTGGTGCTATTTATCAAGTGCAGCTTGGCTTCCGTAGGGTGCATAGTATGTATACCTGTGAGGGCGATACTGCTGCCAATGCTGGTTTGCAAGATTTTGATAACAGTTGGGAAGAGAACCAAGAAGATGACGACTATTGGGATGTGGCAGAAAGCTACTACTATGATTACGACTACTATTACGACGATTACGAAGAAGATTACTACTACGACGACGAGGGGTATGACTACCGAGAGCGCGAAAACCCATGCAATGAGGCTTACTATGGCAAACGCCGCACGGTGCAGCGCTTTGTATTGGCCTCCGATTTGGGCATTATTGCCAAAGGGGGCATTGATAAGCAATATGATATCGCAGTTACCAATTTGATAAGCACCAAGCCGATAGCGGGCGTAACTATTGAGTTTTATAACTACCAAAACCAGCTGATTGGTACCACCCAAACCAATGCCGAAGGCCTTGCCAAGATAAAAGCCAACGGCAAACCGTTTCTACTGATTGCCAAAAATGGCACTCAACGCGGTTATTTGCGATTGGATGACGGCTCTTCGTTGTCGCTAAGTAAGTTTGATGTAAGTGGCGATGTAGTGCAGAAAGGCGTGAAGGGCTATATATATGGTGAGCGTGGCGTTTGGCGCCCGGGCGATTCTATCTATGTGGCATTTGTGTTGGAGGATAAAAACAACGTGTTCCCCAGCGACCACCCCGTTACGTTTGAACTTCTGGACCCCAAAGGCCAATTAGTGCAGCGCAATGTGAGAAAAAACGGATTGAACGGGGTTTACGATTTTAGGACCAACACCGAGCCCGATGCCCCTACTGGCAACTGGACGGCACGCGTAAAAGTGGGCGGTAGCCAGTTTACCAAAACCCTCAAGATTGAAACCGTAAAGCCAAACCGACTGAAAATATTGATTGATTTTGGCAAAGAGACCCTATCCGTGCTGGATAAGGATAAAGATGGTAGCTTGAAGGTTACTTGGTTGCACGGTGCCGTTGCTCGAAACCTAAGGGCCAATATTAAAGTAACCCTAAGCGAGATAAATACCGTTTTTGAGAGGTACAAAGACTATGAATTTGACGACCCATCTCGCTCGTTTAGCTCTGATGAGCAAACCATGTTTGAAGGTAAGGTTAACGAAAAAGGCGAAGCCACCATTACTGCCGATTTTGATGCCGCAGGCACGGCACCGGGCAAGTTGCGGGCAAACTTTGCAAGCCGGGTGTTTGAAGAGAGCGGCGATTTTAGCATTGACCGTTTTGCGGTAGACTATGCCCCTTACGAGAGTTTTGTAGGCATAAAAGTGCCAGAAGGAAGGCCGTTTCGCGACATTATTTACACCGATACCACGCACAAAATTGACATAGTAAGTGTAGATGCCAATGGAAAGCCAATCAACAGGGATTCGTTGGAAGTATCGCTTTATAAGGTTAGCTGGCGCTGGTGGTGGGAGAGCAATGGCGATTACTTATCGAGCTACAGCAGCAGCACTACTACCGACCGCAAAGACTTTAAATACGTTAGTACCAAGGGCGGCAAAGGCTTGTACAAGCTACGGGTTCGCAATGGGGATTGGGGCCGCTATTTGTTAAAAGTATGCGACCCAGTAAGTGGGCACTGTACCGGTAAAATAGTATATGTTGATTGGCCAGGCTGGGCCAGCCGCAGTGCGAGCCAAAACCCGGAAGGAGCATCGATGTTGGTGTTTGCTACCAATAAAGAGAAATATCAGGTGGGCGATGAGGTATCCGTTACCTTCCCATCAAGTGGGGTAGGCCGTGCCTTAGTAAGTGTGGAATCGGGTAGTAAGGTTATTCAGACCTATTGGGTAGAAGCCGGCAAAGGCGAAACCAAGTTTAAGTTTAAAGCCACGCCAGAAATGGCGCCCAATGTGTATATACACATTACCTTGATACAGCCGCATGCACAAACTGCCAACGACTTGCCTATAAGGATGTACGGGGTAGTGCCGCTGTTTGTGGAAGACCCCAATACCCGTTTGAAGCCCGTAATAGAAATGCCGAAGGTATTAGCTCCTGAATCTGAATTTATACTAAAAGTAAAAGAGGCTACCGGCAAAAAAATGACCTACACCTTGGCCATAGTTGATGATGGCTTGCTTGACCTTACCCGATACAAAACTCCAGACCCCTGGTCCGTATTTTATGCCCGCGAGGCGCTAGGTGTTAAAACTTGGGACATGTTCGACCATGTAATTGGTGCCTTTGGAGGTAAGCTAAACACCTTGCTTAGTCTTGGTGGCGATGGCGAGATTAGCAAGAAAGGCAGTAATACCGCCCAACGCTTTAAACCCATGGTGCGCTATATAGGCCCATTTGAGTTAAAGCCTGGCACTACAGCCACACACAAAGTAAAGGTGCCTAATTATATTGGCTCGGTGCGTACTATGGTAGTTGCCTCGCAAGATGGCGCTTATGGCAGTGCTGAGGTAACCACGCCGGTGCGCAAACCGCTGATGGTG
>CAIOSU010000297.1 GCA_903861055.1 uncultured bacterium | reverse complement strand
TAGGCTAGTGTCGTTGTAATAATGGTATTTATCGAAAGGGGAATTGAAGGAGACTAGTGTGCGCTCAAAGGTTGCAATACTCTGCGTAAAAGAAACTTTATCTACAGGCCTGCCAAATACTTCTAAAAAGCGATTTGAGTAATATGGATGCGTTTTCAATTTCTCGATTACGCTATCCAGAACGTTGTTCATCTCAAAAGGAGATTCAATGGGTGCTATAACTTGCAGTTCAAGGCTAGGTACTCCTCCATCCCAAAAAAACAAGTTGTTGTAGGCCACATTGGTAAGCGATAATGCATTGCGAAACCCTACTGAATCGTATACTCCTAGACTAAACTTTTTGTTGTCTACAAAGGCCAATGATTGTATATGGCATGATGCACAAGCAATGGTAGAGTCACGGGACAGTATTGGGTCGAAGAAAAGCATTTTTCCTAATGCTATTTTTTCCATCGTCATTGCATTATCTGAAGGCACCCTTGGGTTTTCAACGCCTGGTGGCAAATCGAAAAAATACGGTGTTTGAGATAACATAATTGTCTCTTCTTTACTGCAATAAGTAAAGAAGAGACAAAAAGCAAATAAATTTATAATGTATATTTTCTTCATGTTTTTTTAAGCAAGGGCGAAAGCCATCAAGGCTCTCGCCCATTACCAAATTCAGCTTTTTAGTCTTTTACAACTTTAAATTGCTTGGTTACGCCATTATCTTGGGTTATCGATACAAAGTACAGACCAGGGGCATAATCTAGCATACTGGCTTGTACATTGCTGTTTTTACCCATAATGGCACTGTATTTTAGCTGCCCATTAATGTTATAAATACTTACCTGTAAATGGTTATTATGGTTTGGAGCATTTATAGTAAGCACATCTTTTACAGGATTGGGGTATAATGCTACTTTGCCAAAAGGCTCTGCTACATCAAGGGATGTCATTGGGCCGCCATTGCCGCCAATAGTTACGGTTTTGTAGTAGACGTAGTCGCCAGTAATCTGTCCATTTCCGTTAGCAGCATTGCCAGCTATAAAGAAAGAGATGTTTTGATCTTTTACATCCGGAGCAGTCCAATTGAAAGTCCATCTCTTTTCACCAATTTCAGGGCTGGTAACCGACCCAGCGTTGCTGGTGTGCGTTACGTATTGTAGCTGTCCAACTTGAGTTTGTGTAAAATCGAAAATACCCGAAGTGGTAACTTGCAATAACGTATCGGTGCTGCTAAAGCTGCCAACACTTGCTGAGTCTGCATCGCCCCAAGAAGTAATTTTAAATCCAAACACATCTTTACCTGGGTGAGCCAACTTTACGGTAAGTTGGTATGTTTCTCCTTCGGTCCAGCCAGATGAGGGAATATCGGTTAACAGCTGTAACAAACCACTGGGGTCGTTTACATCATTTCCGCTGTGGCAGCCAGTTACTTCGCAACCACTGAATGTACTCAAATAAGTAAAAGTTCCTTGTTTTATAGGCGCACGAGTGCTATCGCCAAACCCGCCGCGGGTAAACGATATTGCGCCGGAGCAGGCAAGTAGCATTAAAAAAACAGCTACTGTGGTTTTGCTTATGTATAGTTTCATTTTGTCAATTTATATACCATTCCCATCTACTCACCGAAAAGTGGTAAAGGGGAACAGTTTTTTGTTTTTTAATGAAATTGAGTAGGCTCTTTGCTGTGCTTTTATTCCTGCACGAAAAAGTCCATTATATCAATAGCACTAGCCGAGTTGGCTTGCAATACGGTACTTAGCTCGCCACCATGCACCTGAAATGGATTTGGCTGACCAGGTGCTTGCACAAACGAGTAGGGTGTGCCATTAACATTGGTAAGTAGGCGATTAATGTCGTAAGTATAGATAATGCGTGTTACCTTGCCAGCCTCAACATTAATGGTTGGGCGTTGCGCTGCCAGCAGCATTGAGCGGAAATTGTAATCTACAGCACGCGAGCCTTGGCCGATGGATAAGTGCACAGCATTTCGCCCATCAGGCCCAACTGTTTCGCTGGTGCCGTTAATTACCAAGAACTTAAAGCCAGAGTTCCAGCTCCAGTACATACCATTTGAACCGTTAACCGGATACGGGTTTTTGGTAATTTCCGAGAGATTATATTGTCTTGGCACTTCCACCGCAAACCGCGCATCAGCATACTGACCAGTAGGCACCTCAAAACCAACCTTATAGCTTTGTAAGCCAAATCCAGCGTTGAAATTTGGGTTGGTAAAGTTTATCAGCCAAATACCAGCTTGTGCAGAGTCGCCAGCCAAAGGCTTAGCAGCAAGTTCGGTACCATTTAAGTTTACCATAGCCACATTAGCCAAATAAAACTTCATGTCGGTAATAGTAAGCTCTTCGCCTGCAGGGGTTGTGAACGATTCATTCATTTGCAAGGCATCGTTGCCTACCATAGGTATAAATATCATTTCAACAGTACCCGTTGGTGTTTCTGCAGGAGTGTTGTTGTCATCATTATCTTTTGAACAGCCTGCCAAAGACACAGCTAAGGCCAAGCTAAATATTAGCATGTAGTTTTTCATAAAGTTTTCTTGAAGGTTAAATAACTCAGTACTCATGAAGTATTGGAAAGAATGTCATGAGAAGTAAAAAAGCCATAGAAAACTATACGCAAGGTGGACGGAAAATATCCGAAGCGTATGAACCGCAGGGTTTATTTGAGCTACTGGTTGCAGTAATGTGGGTATTACAAGGAGCAGGCAAGTGTTCTGGAAATTTCTCGAAGCTAACCCATAAAATCTCTAACTGTTTTTCAAGTAGCGACGTATTGTTTTTAGGCTGGTTTTCCTTGCTTTTAAGTTTGCTCATTAACGAGCATTTTCCGTTACAGTTAAGTTCAGGTTTGCTCTTATTTACGCACAGCACCTTTGCGTAATAATCTTGGTTGATTAAATAATCACCTATTACAAACGAATTTGAAAGTTGCGGTATAAGCAATGCCAATATGCTCAATCCGATAAGGAAAAGGCCAACTTTGTTGCGGTATGTAGAAACATTTGATGCCATAATCCAATGCTAATGTGAATATAATCTAGTAAAGCGAGATTTGCAATTATCTTAGCTATAATGATACTGCCTAACGCATTAGAAGTGCTAGTCGGAAGTTTATCATTAAATTATGAAGATGTAGTTACTTGATGCATTTTAAGATGGATAAAGCGTTTCGTGAAAAAGATTTTTGCGCAAATCAGTTTAACTGCATTTTTCTTGATACTTGATACTCAATAGTAGGTTCAAATTTTTTTTTATTATTTTCTTATTATTTAATCCTCATTACTCATAAATAATCCACAACAATGGATTTGTCCACCCTTGCCCGTGTTACGGTTACCAACCCAATTAATCGTAAAAACTTTATTAGTTTGGAGAGCCAACTGTGAAGCCGAGCGCAGTGGTGTAGTTTCTTGGATTGGTGGACCTTGTTTACAGTAATTAGACTAATGCTATAGCTACTAAACAACAATGCCCAGGCAACCGCCAGGGCATTGTTGTTTTTATTTCACTTGTGCTATTTTATCAATCGCAACTTACATTTTGACTTGGGTTGCTGCTGATAGATGCCGCAGTTGAACTGAATTTGTTTGCATCGCCAGTTGAGCAACCACCAAAGTGGTTATTGGCTTGAACCAAAAATTGATTTACCGTTAGGCCGGTAAAAGGACCATTGATAATGGTTTGGTTGCCCAACGAAGGGTTGCTTGCTACATTAAGCACCAAGGTTAGCAAGTGGCCCGCAAAAACGGTAATACGGTTAGTTGGGTTTACATAGCTTTGGGTAAGCGCTCTTGGGGTACCACCTTGTGGCAAAAAGTTGGTTACGTTTTGCGCCGTATTCAGTTTCAAGGTATATCCACTGGCACAACCTAAGGTTAATCCATTCGGAAACCAAGTAGCAAAGTTGGCATGCAAATATGTACCCGGGTTTTGGCCTGCAGGTTTTGAGCCCCAACCACCTTGTCCAAATACATTGTTGGTGTTGCAAGTAGGGCAAGGTATCTCGCAATAGTCAATTATAGTGCCGTTTCCATTGCCAGCACCACCGTAATCTGGCGTACCGCCACCACCGCCCCTTGGTTGGCTTAATAAGGCTACAATACAATAACATGGCTCCAATGTATTAAGGGGTATAGTAACCATTACGGAATCATTATAAAAAGTGCCTTGCAATGGGAATTGGAAAATATTAGGTGCGCTGCCCGTATCAGACCTCACTACATCACAGTTGCCTACAAACAATTTATAATCGGTGTAGCGCGGGTCGGTAGGTGTAATCTCGATATATAGGTTGTTTGCATCATTGGCTACTTCTACACCACCAACAACAATGGCACTGGTTCTTGAGCCTGCGGTTAGGTCATATTGCTCATAGCCACACAAAGTAGTATTTGGAACCACTAGATAGTTTTGCTCGAAAAGCTCTTCCTCCTCTGAATTGTCGGTTTTTTTACAACTCTGCACCGATAACATTAACGCACTTAGTAACAACGCTCATATCGCTAAATTTCTCATGCTTCTATATTTTAAATTTTTACAATCTGGAGGCAAAGTAACTCCAATTTTTCGATTTGTAAATACCCTGTAAAGGTCATTTTTCCATAAAGTGACTTTTTTTGTAATTTTTTTTGAGCCAATATTCTGTTGGTGCTTTTAATTGCTTGTAAACTAATATTTTGTACAAACTTGTCCGCATCATTGTTTGTTAAATAGCAAATTCATTATCTTCATAGCATTCAATCCAAATTATCCAAAAATTCTCCTCAACAATGGATACGTCCACCCTTGCCCGTGTTACGGTTACCAACCCCATTAATCTAAAAGAACTTTATTCGTTTGAAGAGCCAACCACGGCCGAGCTCGATCAAGTGTTTGCCCGTGCTCGTGCTATGGAGCCCGTGCTGCGCAAAATGCCTGTGAAAGAGCGCGTGGCGCACATGAATAATGTGAGGCAGTATATTATCGACAATCGCGAATGGATACTGGACCGTATCATAGAAGAAACAGGCAAGAGCCGCATGGATGCGCTTACCGCTGAGGTGTTTGAGGTAACCGATGTGTTTGATTACTTTGAGAAAGTAACCGAGAAGCTGCTAAAAGATAAGAGTGTATATACCCCACTACCTTTGTTGGGCAAAAAATCGAAAATATATTGGGAGCCGCTAGGTACTGTTTTGATTATTGCACCTTGGAATTTCCCATTCTACCAAGGCATTGTGCCAGCCATGTTGGCCTTTTTGGCAGGCAACCCAGTGTTGTTTAAGCCAAGTGAAGTAACCCCGATGAAGGGCGTGATGGAGAAAGTGCTCGAAGGCGCGGGTTTCCCGAAAGATGCCATACAGGTAGTATATGGAGCCAAAAACACTGGCGCACAATTGATTGAGCGCCGCCCTGCTAAAATACACTTTACCGGGAGCGTAAACACTGGCAAGAAAATCATGGCCTTGGCCGCACAACAACTGATACCCGTTGATTTGGAGCTGGGAGGCAAAGACCCTAGCTTGGTGTTTGAAGACGTAGACCTAGAGCGTACCGTAAACGGCATAATGTGGGGCGCTTTTACCAATGCGGGCCAAAGTTGCACTAGTATTGAGCGTTTATACATACACGAAAGCATTTACCAGCCGCTGCTGGACATGCTGGTAGAAAAAACCAAGAAACTTACCGTAAGCCATGCGGGCCGAGATTATAAATCGCCGGCGGATGTGGATATGGGGGCCGTTACGGCTGAGTTTCAGATACGAATTATTGA
Organism: uncultured bacterium; assembly: GCA_903861055.1. GTDB lineage: Bacteria > Bacteroidota > Bacteroidia > Chitinophagales > CAIOSU01 > CAIOSU01. Next base: position 11,748 of record CAIOSU010000297.1, on the reverse strand, counting down.
AGACCATATAAAAGATGCCGTAGAGCGCGGTGGCAAGGTATTATGTGGCGGTAGCCGCCAGCCGGGCACGCACCACTTTCCGCCAACCATTGTGGCCGATGTAGATCATAGCTTCAAAATAGCCAGTGTGGAAACCTTCGGCCCAGTAATAGCGGTCATGAAATTCAAAACTGAAGAAGAAGCCATCCGTTTGGCAAACGATTCGCCATATGGTTTGAGCGCCAGTGTTTGGAGCAAAGACCTAAAACGCGCCGAGCGTGTAGCCCGAGAGATTATTACTGGCAACGTGAGTATCAATAGCCACATGCTAACTGAAGGTAATCCAGCGTTGCCGTTTGGTGGTATTAAGGATAGCGGCTTTGGCCGTTACAAAGGCGATGCGGGTATTTATACGTTCTGCAACAGCAAATCGGTATTGATTGACGTGCAAGGCAAAAAGATAGAGCCACATTGGTATCCTTTCACCCCTGAGAAATATGCTTTGTTAACCGATTTGATGGTTTCGTTGTTTAGTAAATCCAAGAACTGGGTAAAATTTGCCGTTTCAGGATTGAAAATCGACAACATCGGTACGAAGCAAAAATTATAATTTGGAAATTGGAGAATGTGCTAATTTGAAAATGTGAAAATCAATTTGAAAATATACCAATTTGAAAATGGCGGGTTATAGCCAGTGAATTGGTATACTTTGGATTTCTTTTTCATCATCTTCAAATTTTCGAGTTTTCAAATTTTCAAATTGTCAGTGCATTTTCACATTTTCAAATTAGCACATTTCCAAATTAGTTATGTACGACTACATCATTATCGGCACTGGGCCATCGGGCGGAAACATTGCCCACAACTTGTTTAAAGCCGGCGCCAATATCTTGGTGCTTGAAGCTGGAAAGCTAATGAACAAAAAAACCTTTCCGCGCACCGAGGCCGATACCTCGGCAAGGCTCTATTGGGGCGGCGGCATTGAGTTTGATACCGATGCTAAAATGGGTTTTTTGCGCACCCGCGTGGTGGGCGGCACTTCCATTGTAAACCAATGCCTGCTCGATCGTTTTGATGATATTGCCTTTAATGATTGGAAGGCCGAAAGTGGCGTCAATTGGTTCACCAATGAGCAGTTGGCTAAACACTACGATACGGTAGAACATGCATTAGCCTTGCACACCTTTACGGCTAATGAAATGAACCGCAATGCACAGCTTTTTACTCAAAGCTGCGATAAAATAGGCGTAAAATGGGGATACCTCCGCAAAGGGCAAAGCGATTGTGCTCAAGAACGCGGCAACGATTGCATGGCTTGCCTAGGTGGTTGCCACCGCGATAGCAAACAAAGCTCATATGCTGGCTACTTGCGCGACGACATTGCAGCAGGATTGAACATACAAACCGAGACCGAGGTAACGCAAATTGTACATAATGGAGACACGGTTACTCTGCATGCCTTGCAACAAGGAAAACCCGTAACCTTTCAAGCCAAAAACATAGTGTTGGCTGGTGGTGCTTTTGGCACTACTAAAATGCTGCTGCAATCTGGTTTTAAGAAGCAGTTGCCAGCCTTAGGCAAAAACTTCAGCACGCACCCGCAGTTTATGAGTTTCGGCTTATTTAATGAGGAGATACATGCTTGTAAAGGCTATTTCCAAACGGTGGCCTCCAAAGACCCAATCCTTCGCCAAAAAGGTTATAAGTTAGAGAATGTGTTTGCCCCGCCTATCTCTGCAGCTATGTTGTTCAGCCGCACGGGAGCGTACCACCAAGAGATTATGCGCAACTATACTCGCATGACCTGCATAGAAGTGGCCGTGCGCGACGAAAATGCAGGAGAGATTAAAGTGGATAACAAAGGAAAGCTAACCATTGATAAACCCTTTACCGCCCAAGACCGCCGCCGCCGCGATGAGGGTCGCGAATTGATAGCGAATATACTCACCAATGAAGGCGCTAAAAAGGTATATGCCAGTCCGTTTTCGGTTGGCTTGCACCTAATGGGAGGCAGCGTTATGGGTACCAACTCTGCCAAATCAGTAGTTGACCCAGAATTTAGGGTGCATGGCTACAAAAACATGTTTGTGGCCGATAGCAGCATATACCCCAATGCCCCGGGTATTAACCCATCGCTAACCATTATGGCATTAGCACAAAAATTAAGTGACCAATTAATAGTAGCAAACCATGGCATCTAATTATCTAAGTAACTCGGCCCTGAAAGCCATTAATCGCATTGGCGATTTGATGATACCCCGCAACGGTGAGTTCCCTTCCTTCAGCGAAGTGGGCGGCATAGCCTATATCGATGACTTGGTATCGTATGCCCCACCAGCGGACATAAAAGACCTAAACCTCTTGCTTACTATACTGGCCTTCATGCCCAACTTTGTTTTGAGGTGGCTATTAAACAGGATGGAAAACGCTATGGAGAGCAGTGGCCCATTGGCGCCTATTTTCCGTATGTTGGATGTAGGATTGAGAGGCTTAATATTCTCTTGTTACTACACCGAAAAGATACCCGCCAGCTATACGGGCAAAAAGCCGTTGGATATTATCGGGTTTGATTTGACCAGAGTGGAGGATTGAGTGTTCGTTACTGGTTATTTGTTATCGGTTATTGTTTTAGGTTTGGAAAGTAAAGAATTGTCTAAGTTGCTAGAACATGGACTGTTTTATTTCCAACCTATGCCAACTTCTTGGGAACTGAGGGGCGCGCAGTAAAACGGTTTCTAAAACAACCTTTCATACAACTCCTGCACCTTGTTTACGGCTATTACTTCAATATTATACTTTCTTAGGTCGAGGCCTTTTACGCTGGCACCGCTCACAAATATTTTCTTGAAGCCTAGTTTATCGGCTTCGCTAATGCGCTGATCGATGCGGTTTACGGCACGTATTTCGCCTGATAGGCCAACTTCGCCACTAAAGCAATAGGTTGGCGGTACTACTTGGTCTTCGAAAGAAGATAGTAAGGCGCAAACTACCGCCAAATCAATGGCTGGGTCTTCTACGCGCAGGCCACCGGCAATATTCAAAAACACGTCTTTAGTGCCAAATTGAAACCCGGAACGTTTCTCCAATACGGCCAATAGCATCTGCAATCGGCGCAAGTCAAAACCCGTAGCACTTCGTTGCGGACTGCCATAAACGGCGTGGGTTACCAATGCTTGGGTCTCAATTAGCATGGGGCGCATGCCTTCAATAGTGCCAGCAATGGTTACACCGCTGAGTACTTCTTCATGTTGGTTTAGCAGAAATTCACTAGGGTTGCTTACTTCGCGCAGGCCGCCATTGCCCATTTCGTAAATGCCCAGCTCGCTGGTGCTGCCAAAGCGATTTTTGCTGGTGCGCAGTATGCGGTAGTTGTAATTGCGGTCGCCTTCAAATTGCAGTACCGTATCTACTATGTGCTCCAATACTTTGGGGCCAGCGATGCTGCCTTCTTTGGTAATGTGGCCAATGAGCATCACGGGTGTGGCAGTCTCTTTAGCATATCGTTGCATTTCGCTGGCGCACTCTCGTATTTGCGATACACTGCCAGGAGTAGACTCTATATACTGCGACTGCAAAGTTTGTATCGAATCAATAATCACCAAACCTGGCTTCAATTCCTTTAGGTGCCGGAAGATTTTGTAGGTAGCCGTTTCGGTAAGTATGTAGCAGTTTTCTGCCTTCAAACCCAATCGTCTAGCGCGCATCGATATTTGCTCAGCACTTTCCTCGCCACTTACGTACACCACCTTTAGTTTCGGTACACTCAGCGCCAGTTGCAGCATGAGCGTAGATTTACCGATGCCCGGGTCGCCGGCAATAAGCACTAAAGAGCCTGGCACAATGCCACCGCCCAATACGCGGTTCAGCTCTTGATCGGGCATACTGATGCGGTAAGTTTGCTGTTCCTCAATGTCTTCCAACAATTGCGGAACGGCCTCTGCCGAGCCAATATCCTTTTTTAGCTGCGCCTTGGGCGTGTCGTCTTTTTCCAATACTTCCTCTACAAAGGTGTTCCATTGTCCGCACGACGAGCAGCGGCCAATCCACTTGGGCGATTGTGCGCCACAATTCTGGCAGCTATAGATGGTGCGTATTTTCGACATGGAACAAATATAGTATCAAGTAGTGAGTATCAAGTATCAAGAACGAGACATGATGAAGATATTGCTTAAGCTTCGGCGTTGAGGCGGGTTCTCCAGTTTACGGTGCGCAGCTTATCGGTAATACGTTGCTTGGTGGCTTCTAAAAACAGAAAGCGCTCAATGTTCGCTATTTTATCGGTGGTAATTGCAGCAGGGGCTTGTGCTCTTTTACTGCGTTTGCGGTGCTTTATCATAACCCTAACAATTTTATTAGCACTAAGATAGTATTTTGCAAATTAAAATAGCAAATAAAAACTAAAAATAGTTGCAATAAAATTTAGCATTGGGTTACTTAATTACTTCAAAAACCTTGTGCCATCAAGGTTTAGCCATTGCAATGCGGCACCGCTCAGCAAAGTTAGTTTAGTATCATCGGGGTAAGGCATGGAGTGGATTAAATGTCCTGGCTGCAATTCGCCTAACGGGAAAGGATAGTCGGTGCCTAAGCATACTTTATCGGCACCAATGAGGTTTACGATATAGTCGAGCATGGCAGGATCGTGCACGAGGCTATCCAGCCAAAACTTGCCTAAGTATTTTCGCGGGTTTATGGGATTATCAACGGCTACCAAATCGGGTCTAACGTTGAATCCGTGCTCAATGCGGCCAATAGTTGCTGGGAAGGAACCACCGCCATGGGCAAATGCTACCCGTAAGTTAGGCAGGCGCTCAAATATGCCCCCAAATATCATAGAGCAAATGGCAAGAGACGTTTCGGCGGGCATACCTACTAGCCACGGCAACCAGTATTTATCCATTTTGCCTTTTCCCATCATATCCCAAGGGTGCACAAATATGGCTGCGCCCAATCGCTCGGCGGCTTCGAAGAAAGGGAATAGTTCAGGATCGTTCAGATTCCAATCGTTAACATGCGAGCCGATTTGCACGCCTGCCAAGTCCAACTCACTCATGCAGCGCTCCAGTTCTTGTATCGCTAGTTGCGGGTCTTGCAACGGCACGGTGCCCAATGAAACATATCGGGTAGGGTAGCGGCGCGCCACATCGGCAATATGGTCGTTCAAGAAACGGGATACTTCCAGCGCATCCTTCCCTTTAGCCCAATAATTGAACAGCACGGGTATGGTACTGAGCACCTGCACATGCACCCCATGCTTGTCGCATTCGTGCAGGCGAACCTCAGGGTCCCAGCAATTACTTTCAACTTCCCTGAAAAACTTATCATCCACCATCATCCGCGCACAGCATGGCTTGTGATGGTCAAGGCTCACAAAGCCCCCGTACCCGAATTTATTAGCCCAATTGGGCATTTTTTCGGGCATGATGTGGGTATGGATATCAATGGTAAGCATGAGGGTGTTGTTTACAAATTGCTTTGCTAAGATAGCAAACTCAGCCCGAGCAAGCAGCATACACCACAAGCCGAATGCCAAAACCAACCATTACCACCCCGATAATGCGATAGGCTACCGTTAAGTTTTGGGGCTGGATAAAGGCTTTGATGCGATGTGCCAAAAGCACTTTAAGGCTATCGAGGGTGAAAATGCCTAGCAGGCAGCCAAGCAGGTACTGGTACATGCCATCATTATAGCCATATTTGTGGCCTGCATAACCTATTACGGTGAGCCATACCCCAAACACAAACGGGTTGACGAAGTTGACCAAAAAGCCACTCGCAAAAGCTCCCGTTAAGCCTCCAGCACTGGGCTTACCCTCGGTGTTGTACGAGGGGCTTACGATGTACCTACCGCCAATAGCAAACAGTATGGCGGCGCCCACAACGCTCACGTAGGTTGTGTTCTCTACCCTCTGCAAAAAGGCCACCGTGCCCGCAACGCATAGTGCCACGGCTACCAAATCGCTAACAATGATGCCTAGGGCTACCATAAGGCCAGCGGTGCGGCCCTTTTGAAGGGTGTTTTGCAGCAGCGTAAAAAACACTGGCCCCACAAAAACAATCATGGCCAAACCCCATAAATAGCCTTCTAAAAATGCCATGGGTGCAAAATAGAAATATTCAATGAGTTATGGTAAATATGGCGGTAGCAGGGCGTTGGGTAGCCACGCCCGCTATGGTTTCTTTGTTGATTAGTTTTTGGGCATTGGGTTGGGCAAACACTTCCTGCATATTGCGTATGGCACCCGCGGGCACCTGTGCGGCTAGCAGGGCAGCCAACAATTCATCCCGTTTCCAGGCGGCGGCGGCTTGTTGTAGCTCCGCCAAAAGGCTTTCGCGGTTGGTTACCCGTTTGCTATTGGTATTATACTTTTCATCGGCGGGCAAACTCGATAGGTTGAGCACACTGCACAGGTTATTGTATTGCACATTGTTACCCACGGCCAATACTATCTGCCCGCTATCGGCACAAGTAAGGGTTTCGCCGTAGGGTGCAATGTTGGGGTGCAGGCTACCAAGGCGCTGCGGTATATGCCCAACCATGAGCCAGTTGGTGGCTTGGTTGGCCAAAGATGCAATGGCCGCATCGTATAACGATACGGACACCTTGGCTCCCAACCCCGTGCGCTCGCGTTGCAGCAGCGCCAACAGTATGCCCTCTTTCAATTGGTGGGCGGCCATCAAATCAATCACTGCCACGGGCCATTTTATGGGTTCGCTTTCTGGTGTGCCGTTCATGTACATTAGCCCAGCTTCAGCTTGCAGCACTACATCAAAAGCCGTGCGGCTATCGTTTGGTCCAAAGCCTGTAATGCAGCCATAAATCAAATTCGGGTTGAGGGCTTTTAATGTTTCATAATCCAGTCCCAGTTTAACACCATCGCCCGCCTTAAAATTAGTGAGCACTATATCGGCAGTGGCTATTAGGTCTATCACGGCTTTTTTACCTGCAGTGGTTTTTAGGTCGAGGGATAGGTACTCTTTACCATAATTAACCGAACTAAAATAGGCCGAAACTTCGCTTTGGGCATTTTCGCTTGGTAATTTCCACTGGCGGGTTACATCGCCGCCATCGGGGTTTTCTATTTTAATCACTTTGGCACCTAGTTCGGCTAAAAACATACCCACGGCTGGCCCTGCCAATACGCTTGCTAGTTCTATTACGGTTAATTGCTTGAGCATTGTTTGGGTTGCGAGTTGCGAGTTGCGTACTTTCTCGCCTTAGGCGAGACTCAGTATGACAATACTTGCGGGTTACGAGTTACGGGTTTTCAAATTTAAAGATTCATAACGAATACTAGTCACTATTCACTAACAACTAGTTACTTTGTAACAATCATGATAATAACCCGCATAGCACCCACGCCCAGTGGTTACCTGCACCAAGGTAATGCCTTCAATTTTTTGCTCAACTGGCTATTGGCCCGTTCGCAGGGAGGTAAGGTGCTGTTGCGCATCGATGATTTGGATGCGCCACGTGCGAAACCTGAATTCATTAATGATGTGTTTGAAACATTGGAGTGGTTGGGCATCGATTGGGATATGGGGCCAACCGGCCCAGATGATTTGGCAGCTGCCTGGAGCCAGAGCCATCGCCTACCTATTTATAATCAATTGCTGAACAAGTTGCGAACTAAGAGCCATCTGTTTGCTTGCGAATGTTCTCGGAAGGATTTGGCCGATAGCAGTGGGTTATATACTCGAACTTGCTTACATAAGAATATTGCTTTGGATACGCCTGATGTTGCGTGGCGTGTTAAATTAGAAGCGGATGCCATTATCCATTTTACAGATGGTTGGCAAGGAGCCATGCAATTTGCGCTAGGGCAGGAGATGGGCAGCTTTGTGCTGCGCCGTCGCGATGATATACCTGCTTATCAAATTGCCTCATTGGCCGATGATAATCACTTTGGTGTTAATGCCATGGCCCGCGGTATGGATTTATTGCCATCAACGGCAGCGCAGCTGTATTTGGCTCATTTGCTCGATATTAACTCCTTTACCCAAACCCAATTTTATCACCATCCACTAATAATGGACGATACCGGGCAAAAGCTCTCCAAATCGGCGGGTAGCGTATCGCTCAACCATTTGCGCAGCGAGGGTGTGCCCGCCAGTTTGCTGCTGGCCAACTTTTGTAAGTGGTCGGGTATTGAGGCTGATGGAGCGGTGAAAAGTGCAGGAGATCTATTAAGTATTCCTCTTTCAAGTCTGAAGTTCTAGTAAAATTACCACCCCATTTTCACTACCCGAACAATTTGCTGGTTGCCACCTTGTTGAATCGTGAGCAAATAAACTCCTTCGGGCAGCGTATCTAGCCCGTTTATCGTATATCGGTTGCCGTTGTTCTCCGGCGCGGATAAATCTATTTGGCGACCGGTAATATCTAATAAGCTAAATTGGGGCAAGTTGGTAAGCTTACCGCTATGCTCAACTGAAATACTACTGGTAAAAGGGTTGGGGCCAATATTCCACTCATTAGTGGTATTTATGCCGTTAATGCCCACGGTGCGGTTATCAACTACAATTACTGGTAGGGTTATCTCTTCGCAGCGGCCTTGTGGGCATGCCGTGTTGCAAACGGTAAGGGTTACACTGTATATGCCGCCCTCGGTATACCAGTGGCTAGGGCTTTGGTTTTGGGCATTGTTGGTTGTGTTGTTGGCATCGTCAAAATCCCAGGCAAAGGTATTTGCGTTGAATGATAGGCTGTAAAAATTTACCTCCACGCTATCGTCGCCATTGTTTAGCGTAGCAGGTATTGGTAAGTAGCCAAAGATGGCAATTGGGTCGAAACAACGGATGGTATCCCTAAATTCGGCGCTTTGGTATATCTCGTCACCGTTTATCAGCCAAGCGGTAACCTTTAGCACCGGTACACCTTCGATCCTATCAAACCAGCTATATTCAATTACCGTATCTGGCACAAACTGATTAGGAATAAAGTCGCCTAAGGTAATGGTGTTGCCAAACACCGTAACACTATCGCGGTTGTGTATTACCGAACGATGTTTCAGTACGCTATCGTAGGTGGCATATGGCGTGATCAAAGTTCCCCATCCATCCACATAGTTGCTTCGGGTTTGGGCATGCTTGTAAGAGAAGGAGAAATTGATGCCAGTGCCTGGTATCGAATCTAGTTTGATGGCGTAGCTGCTCACTGAAACGGTGCTATCGCCATAGCGAAGCGGAAACTTGTAAACCCTATCGGGGTTGTCGTAGGCCACCACCAGCGGTACGTTCGATATCCGTGCGCCGATACCGTTTTGGTATAGCCCGCTGTTGTCCTTTTTATAAAGGTTGTAAACTTGTGTAAGCGAGGTAATGCCCAGATTAATACTATCGTTGGTAAGTTCGGCCAAATTGAAGTTGGCGGCCCAACTGGTAAGGCAATTGGTGTTGCATTGGGCATTGCACAAGCCGGTGCAAACAAAATCGATGCCACCCGTGCCTAAGCAATCGCTGTAGCAGGAGTTAAAGCAGTTGAATGCGCATGTTAATAAGTAAGAAGGCAGAAAGCCCGTAGCATTAGGTGTTGTGAAACTGCGGATGCGCTGCGAAAAAGGGTATAGGTTGTTGTGATCCCATACTACATTGGCCCCCGTAGGCCTAAAATCTTCGTTGCCAAGGTCGAAAATACTTACTTGGCTCACTAAAAAGCTATCGCCGGTGCCCGCAAAATAGCTTGAGAAGTATGAGTTTTGTGCTGATGCCGTGATTAGCATGAGCAAAGAGCAAACAACTAGTATAAAACGGGTCATAGTAAGTTGGTTAAAAACACTCAAAAGATAGCAAAAATGGCTAACTGTAACTAATGCTACGCTATTTACTTTAAATTGCGCCCTTAAAATACCCTTATCAAGTTGCCAATTGTTATTTTTATCACACGGCAGCAAATGCAGCGGTATTGGGGCAACAAATATGAACAGGCTCTTTATTAAATACTTGGTCTCTTTATTGGCCATATCTATTATTCCAGCTTTTCTGGGTGGTATGCTGCTGTTATCTTTTTTTAAGGTAAATATGAATGGCCTTAAGAGTGAGCTCAATACCCAAGTGTCGCAGGTGCTTACCCGCGAAATATCTTATAAAGATGAGGCGATTGCCCAAACCGAGGGCATGTATGTACAAGAAGAGATAGACCGCATAGGCAACAAGATAAGCGCTATGGCTATGGCGCCGGGCTTTATTGACCTCGAGTTGCTGGACATTAGTGCGTTTGTAGATAACTTTATTAGCAACGAGCCTGCTGTGCTCGATATTGTTGTGGTAGATAAGTGGGGCGAAGTGGTGTTTGATAAAGTGAACACCCTTTCGGTAATGAGTGAAGAGCACAGCGACCTAGTTGACGAGGATTTACTCAAAACCATCCAAGCCAAAGAATCCTATTTATCTGATGTAAGCATCTCTAGCCGATCACAAATGCCTTATGTTACGTTGGGGCAGCCTATTATTCAATTTGGTGGAAACTTTGCGGGGGGCATTGTCCTAAACCTGAATCTTAGTTTTATTTGGGACATAGCAGCTTCAAAACAAGTGGGCGAGAGCGGTAAACTCTATATTATCTCTTCAGAGGGCCAATTGATATCCCACCCATCTACTCGCGAATTATACCAAAACTCCGACTACTCTAAATACGAGTATATACGAGAGATTATGGCCACCAAAAACGGCACTATCCAAACCTCAACTAGTTTGGTATCGTACTTTACCAATAAATATGGTTGGATTACTATAATCGAGATTCCGCTAGAGCAGGCGCTAGCAACCGTAAACGATAACCAGCTATTAGTTGAGTCTTTTATATCGGATACGAACCGCTCCATGGGTTTTGTGGCCGTGGCTATTCTTGCGTTTATCCTAATACTTACGGTCGTTATTTCTATTTATGTTACGCGTTGGCTTATTACACCAATCGTAAAACTTACCGAAGCTACCCGCACTGTATCAAGTGGGAACTTAACTATGGTTATCTCAAAAAACTCTAGCGACGAAATTGGGGAGCTTACCGACTCATTTAATTTAATGACTGAGCAGTTGCGCTTAAAACAAGAAGAACTACTGAAAAGTAATGCATATATTAAGCTGCAGGCCGAAGAACTGTTGGATAGGTACAACTCCGACCTGGAGCAGTTTGCCTACGTTACTACCCACGATTTGATAGAGCCGTTGCGCATGATAACCAGTTACATACAGCTTTTGCAGCGCCGCTACCAGAATATATATGACGATGAGGCCAAAGAGTTTATGCGCTTTGTGGTAGAAGGGGTGGATAGGATGCACAATATTATAAACGATTTGTTCGAGTATTCGCACATCCGTACCGATGTGAAAGACTTTGAGAAGGTGGATGTAAATGAGGTGTTGGCAGCCACCACCAAGAAGCTAAGCAAGGAAATTGCCGATTCGGGGGCAACTATCACCAGTATTGGCATGCCTGAGTTAAGAGCCGTGCAAAGCAACCTGGTGCAGGTTTTCCAAAACTTAATTGGCAATGCCATCAAATTCAGGCAAAAAGAGGTGCCATTGCAAATAAAAATAAGCTGCGACGACCGCGAGCACGATTGGCTGTTTTCGGTTGAAGATAATGGCATGGGTTTCGACCCACAATACAAAGAAAAAGTGTTTGAGATTTTTAAACGCCTCAACAAACGCGATGATTACCCAGGTTCGGGTATGGGCTTGGCCATTAGCAAAAATATTGTGGAGCGCCATGGCGGTAAAATATGGGTCGATTCGCGCTTGGGCATTGGCACCACCTTCTATTTTACC
>CAIOSU010000296.1 GCA_903861055.1 uncultured bacterium | reverse complement strand
CATTGTAAACTGAAAATTTATATTCGCCTGCATCATAAAAAGTGTAGGTGAAATACGGGCGGTCCCAGGTTTCTTTTATATCGTACCTTTTGGTTTCAACAAACTCGGTGTAGTCATCGCCGCCGCGAGGCTTTTTGTAAATATCAACCACCAGCTGGGTGGTTTTTAGTGCCTTACCGTTATCCACCTGCAAAGTAAGGTATCCGCCATCTTTAGGTATTGTAAACTCAGTAGATTCATTAGAAGGCTCGTTGTCAATTACTTCTTCGCAAAAAATAATTTTAGAATCAGAATAATAATAAGTATCTACTTTTGTACTACCGGTGCTACGTGGGTTGGGAGTAGTTGTAGTGGTGGTAGAGCCTTTCAACTTCATTATCACGGTTCCAGCGCCAATAAATACCTCGTCGGCATTGTACACATAGAATTTATAATCGCCTACTCCTGCAAAAGTATACTCAAAGTAAGGCTTGTTCCAAGTTTCTTGAATGTCGTAGTTCTTGGTTTCTACAAATTCAGTGTAATCAGACCCACCAGCAGGTTTTTTGTAAATATCCACTATCATTTGGGTAGTTTTCAATGGCTTGCTGCCATTGTTTACTTGAACCGTTAAGCTACCCCCTGTGCTAGGTATAATAAATGAAGTGGCATCGTTTACCGGTTCATTATCGACAACCTCTTCGCAAAAAATAATTCTCGCATCGGAGTAATAATAGGTATCTACTTGAGCCAACAGTTGGCTAGCAGTGGCAAGTAGTAACAATACCACTGTAAAAGGAATAATTTTTTTCATGCTTGGCTGTTTAGTAGTTGTGAACTTGGGTTAAAATTAATTAAAGGGAATCAACAAATCATTATTAATACTATCATTTGCTACTGTTAGCGCCAAAAATACCCATCACTACGTACAGCTAGGCAAGCTAAACATCAGTGTAATTCGGTAGTTTTAAGCAGCAACAACTGATTTAGGGCAAAAAATTACTTTGCCTCAATTTCCATTGAAATACACCATAATCCAACCTTGTGCCAACATTGATAAAGCAATTCAGACAACAACCAAAATCATTGAAAACCAATATAAACCTCACTTTGCTTATGGATATTGGCACGCTGGAAATGTACATCATTATGTACAATATGTAAACAAACACTATACAGCTGGGCAAACAAAAAGGGCCTTGTGTTTCCACAAAGCCCTCTGGGTATTTTCAGTCATTCGGCAAAAGCTTATTCAGCAAAAACCTCGAAGTTCAATTCCACTTTCAAATCCTTGTGAAGATCAACCACTGCTACGAAAGCACCAAGGGTTTTAACTTCTTCAGGCATTTGGATTTTCTTACGATCGATAGGAATGTTCAGTTGTTTTTTAATTGCATCGGCCAATTGAAGGCTGGTAACGGTACCAAACAATTTCTCGTTAGTACCTGCTTTAGCGCCCACCTTAACGGTAGCGGCTTGCAGCTTGCCCACAACTGATTGCAATTCTTTCATGAGCTTGTCCTCGCGGCGAGCATCTTGGCGTTTCATGTCTTCCCAAGCTCTTTTGTTAGAGTCATTGGCAACAATAGCCAAACCTTGCGGGATTAGATAGTTACGTCCGTATCCGGGTTTCACTTTCACTAGGTCGTTTTTGTCGCCTAGCTTGTCTACGTCATTTGTTAGGATAACTTCCATCTTCGCTTATTTTAAAAGGTCAGCTACATAAGGCATTAGGGCCAAGTGGCGCGCACGCTTCACAGCGGTAGAAACTTTACGTTGAAATTTCAACGAGTTACCTGTTAGGCGACGTGGCAATATCTTACCTTGTTCGTTAATGAACTTGAGCAAAAACTCAGCGTCCTTATAATCTACGTGACGTATGCCAGACTTCTTGAAGCGGCAATACTTTTTTTTCTGAACGCCAATCTTTGGCGAAGTCAGAAATTTGATGTCTTTGTTCTGTGCCATTGATCTTAAGCTTTTTCAGTTTCTACTGATTTGGAGTCTTTCCTCTTCTTGCCTACTAGGCCTTGACGTTTACGGTCGTTGAAATCTTGAGCAAAACTGTCCAATTTCACCGATAAGAAGCGTAGGATACTTTCGTCCCTACGATAAAGCAACTCCAGCTTGTCAATCAGGTCACCTTCGGCTTTAAATTCTACTGCATAGTAGAAGCCCGAAGTTTTCTTCTTAATAGGGTAAGCCAATTGCTTCATGCCCCAAAAGTCTTCGTGAACGATTTCCGCACCATTACTTTTCAAAAAATCGATGTAACCGGAAAGCAGTTGCTTTAGTTCCGTGTCCGTCAACACAGGAGTTACAATCACTGTTGATTCGTACTGTTTAATCATGTACTTATTTTGCGGTTAATAAATTAAAACGGACTGCAAAGATATGTTTTACTATCGAAACAAACAATAGCGTTTTGCTCCTTGTTTTATAAGCTAAGGGCAAGAGCAGATCGCACGAATATTTGCTTCTGAAAAAGTGGCGACAATCAAGTTACGTGTAATACTTAAACTACTGCGTTACGCTAAACTCCAAGATGGTGACAAAGCAGCCATAGCTACCGCCATTATAAAACTTCATGGTAGTGCCGCTTGGTAGCCAAATAGGAAAATTATCTGGCGAGTTTCCGGAGTTGATGGTATGAGAAACGCGCAACCCGTTGAGTTCGTGAATGGCAATGCTACCAGAGCATCCCGCATTCTCAATTTTCCATGCTTTACCTGCCGGAACAGTGTACAATTGCGATAGGTATGGAGATGCGTTGCTATCAAAAGTTAAGAGCACCACTTGGTTGAACTGTAAATTGCTTTGAGCCATGCTAACACCGCCCAAGGTCAAAAAAAATAGAAGGATCGTAAATTGTTTCATAGTAAATTAGGGTATTATGTTAAATTCTATGCCTGTAATTCCGCCATAAACACGGTTGCCAATATTGCCACTATTTGACATTGATAAAGTAAGTGTATAGGTACCTTCAGGCAACCACATAGGTAAGTAGCCTCCCACATCAGTAGGACTACTAGAGCTGTAAAAGTGAACCAGCTTTTTGTTAATCATTACCTGCACTGCAGGAATATAAGAGGGGTTAGTACTTCCGGTATTCTCAAAGGTACCATGTGCCGATTCCAACTTCCAAACCTTACCCGCGGGTACTGTAAAGCTAATGTCCGTTTTTTCGAATGAATTGGTTGTTGCAACCGTGAAACTGGATTCCACAAAAAATACCCTATTAAATTGTAGATTACCCTGGGCAAACGCTGACAAAGCAAAAAATACTAGGCTCAAAAAAAGTGATATCTTTTTCATAATTGAATTCTAAGGGATTACGTTAAACTCGATAGCCGAAATAGCTCCATAAAGCTCATTGATACTGCCGCTAGTGCTATTGTTGTAAATATACCTAATGGTATAAGTGCCCTCGGGCAACCAAATGGGAAAACTTGCAACATTGCCCGTACTGAAAATAATCTTTTTGTTGAGCATTACGGTTCCACTAGTTGAGAAACCGGGGTTGGGAGATGCACTATTTTGGAAGAAGCTAGCCATTACTGACTCTATCTTCCATACTTTTCCAGCAGGTACTGTAATGCTTTGTTCTGTAAATGGAGACGATATATTCGCAGGTAATACAATACTCTTTTCCAAGAAAATTGCCTGATTGAACTGTAAGTTCCCTTGCGCCTTTGCAGCTGTTAAGGCGCCAACCAAAAGTAAGACGGTGAGTAGCTGTTTCATAGTTGTTATGGAAGATTAAGTTCAAAAACCAATTAAGAATAGGATTTTTAGTATATTGTTATTCTTGTTATGGTGCTACATTAAATTCAATAGCTGAAAACCTGCCAGTTATAGTAGTGCCAGTAGTTACGCTGGCTGAAGACACTAAACCAAGTGTGTACGACCCTTCGGGCAACCATATAGGGAAAGCAGCCGCCTGATAACTACCAGTGCTGCTGCTATAAAACGACAGAATTACTCCATCTAAAGTAACCGAAGTAGTAGGGCTCACATAATTATTGGTGGCACTTTGTGCTGAACCGATTACCGATTCTATCTTCCACACTTTACCGGCAGGCACCGTAATTACTTGGTCGTAAACTTGATAAGAGTTGCTGTTAGGTGTAACATAGCTCAATTTGATGAGCTTAACTTGATTGAACTGCAAGTTCCCTTGCGACTTTACAGTAAAAGCGCATAGTGACAACATTGCTACAATTATAAAATGCTTCATGATTGCTTTTCGTCAAAATCCATCAATGGTGTACAATAGGGTATTCACATCGCCATTGCCAGAGCCGCTGCCGCTGGCATTGATTTTCTGGATATAAACACGGGTGTACACCTCATCATCGCCAAAGCCTGCTGCAGCGCCAAAACCTACTGTTGCTTGCGTGGTAGTGCAACGGTGTTCTATTCGGAAAGTAGTAGTAGCCGCTACGGTTATAATACCACGTATTTGGCTCGGATTGTTACTAGTGCTGGTGTTCCCAAGCAATGAAACGGCTGCGCCCGTAATGTTGTACAACCTCGATTGATGAGCACCAACCGCACCAGCTGGGGCACTAGCCTCAATATAATATGTGCCAGCCTCTAGGGTTATAACCGAGGTTCCTGTATTTAGAGAGATATCAGTGCCTTGGGTTACGGCTACATAGTTGAGCACACGGTTTTGCCAAGCACCATTGGTAAAAGTACCACCATTGGTGCTAGTAATTTGGCGATCTTCGAAAATGGCATAATCAGACAACCCCGATAGACCTTGCGTGCCCTGGTTACCCGTTGATCCCGTAGCTCCTGTTGGACCAGCAACACCTGCAGCACCTACTGGGCCAGTAGGACCAGTTAAGCCTATTGAGCCAGTCGAACCCGTTGCACCTGTTGGGCCGGCAACGCCTACACCTGTTGCTCCGGTAGCACCTGTGGCACCCGTTGCACCTGTAACACCTGTTGCACCCGCGGAACCAGTTAAACCTGTAGCGCCTG
>CAIOSU010000295.1 GCA_903861055.1 uncultured bacterium | reverse complement strand
GGACCAAGCCAAGCTGCAGCTAGAGAGCGAAAAGGACATAGCACTAAACAATCTTAAGATAAGCAAAAAGAATGTGGGTGATTTTGTGGTTACCAGCGAATTGAATGGCCGAGTTTACGATATTATGAAAGACCCAGGCGACTTGGTTAGCCCGCAAATACCTTTGGCCATAGTAGGTAGTGCCGATGGCTTTGTAATGGAGCTGCAGGTTGATGAATATGACATTACTTCGTTGCGTATCGGACAAAAAGTATTGGTAAGCATGGATAGCTATAAAGGGCAGGCTTTTGAGGCCGTGTTGAGCAAAATTAATCCGATTATGAACGCCTCCTCACGCACGTTTATGGTGGAAGCTACCTTTACCAAGCAACCGGAGGTGCTTTATCCCAATTTAACGGTGGAAGCCAACATTATTTTAGAAACACACACAAATGCCCTGATTATACCCCGATCCTACCTTATCCGCGACTCGTTGGTGCTTACCTCAGAGAAAGATACTACCAAAGTAGTGACAAGCTTGCGCAACTACGAGTATGTAGAAATAACCAATGGCATAAGCGAAGGACAAAAAATATACAAGCCCTGATATGGCTTCAAGGCTCATACTGAGTATTTCCAAAACCTTGCTCATGGCAAGGCTCAAGCAGAGCATAGTAGCTGCTGCAGGGGTAACCTTTGGTATAACCATGTTTATTACCCTCATGGGGTTTATGACCGGCCTAAATAGTATGTTGGATGGGTTGATACTTAACCGCACCCCGCACATACGCCTATATAATGAAGTGAAAGCTAGCGAAGACCAGCCTATAAGTCTATCCCCAGAATATAAGGACCACATAAACAACATTCGCTCAATAAAGCCCCGCGACGACGGTAAAGAAATTTACAACGGCCCGGCCATAGTTGCCGCTTTGCGAAACGACCCACGCGTGTTTGGCGTTGCCGCTAAGGTAGTGGCTCCGGTTTTTTATAACGTAGGCGCTACTGACATTACGGGCTCGGTAAACGGTATTGATGTAACCAATGAGGAGGCATTGTTCGCCTTTAGTACCTATGTGCCTGAAGGCGATATAACCGACCTAACCAACATAAACAACAGTGTAATATTGGGCAAAGGCTTAGCCGATAAAATGCTGGCCGAAATAGGTGATATAGTACCGATAACTACCGCCAGGGGCCAACAAATGAATCTTAAAGTAGTGGGCTTTTATCAATCGGGATTGGCAGATGTTGACAACATAACCAGTTTCGCATCAATTGGCACAACTCAAAAGTTATTAGGTAAAACTGATAGTTACCTTACCGACATACAGGTAAAACTGCACGACTTGAACCTAGCCCCCGCCCTAGCCAAAGAGTTTGAGGCAAAATTTGGCACCGAAGCGGTGGATATACAAACCGCCAACTCACAATTCGATACCGGCACGCAAATTCGAAACATCATCACTTATTCAGTAAGTATAGTATTGTTGGTGGTGGCCGGTTTTGGCATTTACAACATTCTCAACATGATGATATATGAGAAAATGGACAGTATAGCCATACTTAAAGCAACTGGCTTTTCTGGCAACGATGTGCGCAACATTTTTATCAACCTTTCCCTAATCATTGGCATCTCAGGCGGATTACTGGGCTTGGGGCTAGGTTTTGTTTTCCAGATTATAATTGACCATTTGCCGTTTGAGACCTCTGCCCTGCCTACCATAAAAACCTTTCCCGTAAACTACGACTTTAAGTACTACCTCGTAGGCATTGTGTTTGCTTTGGTTACTACTTTTTTAGCAGGCTGGTTTCCTGCCCGTAAGGCTAGTAAAATTGACCCAGTTGAAATTATAAGGGGGAAATAATATGAGCGAGCAGATAATAGAAGCAAAAAATATAAGCAAGTACTTTCACGACCCTGTGAAGGTAAAAGTGCTGAAAGAGGTTTCGTTCTCAATCAATAAAGGTGAGTTTGTATCCATTACCGGCAAATCGGGTTGTGGCAAAAGTACTTTGCTCTATATCCTCTCTACCATGGATACCGACTACGAGGGAGACTTATATTTTGACGGGGAATTATTGCGCGATAAAAAACGCGACCAGTTGGCGCATATCCGCAATAAGAAAATTGGCTTCGTGTTCCAGTTTCACTATTTGTTACCAGAGTTTTCGGTACTTAAAAATGTAATGCTACCGGGCCTAAAGTTGGCTGAGTTGAGTGCTCAAGAAGTAGAGCATAATGCCATGGAAAAGCTTCGCATATTGGGCATTGACGACCAAGCCAAGAAACTGGCTAATCAGCTTTCGGGTGGACAAAAGCAGCGAGTTGCAATAGCTCGCTCGCTCATTAATAACCCACTAATTATAATGGGCGACGAGCCTACCGGAAACCTAGATAGTAAAAACGGGTTGATTGTTTTCGATATTTTTAAGGAGTTGGCTGCTATGGGTCAATCGCTGCTAATTGTTACACACGACCAAGATTTTGCCGATAAAACCGATAGGATTATTGAAATGGATGATGGGAAAGTGATAAAGCAGTAGGTTTTTGAGACACAACCTGCCGGCAGGCAGGCAAGAACACAAGACATAACAAAAAACGAAATTTCAGATTAGAAATTACAAATGGGTTTTAAGATTATCATTACTAAAAAGTAAACCTCTCAATTATTAAAACAAAAAGCCGCTGCACTTAATAGTACAACGGCTTTTTTTAATACTCTCAACAGCAAATCTTGTGTCTTGCGTCTTGTGTCTATAAGAAGCTTACAAAATCAACATTGCATCGCCATAGGTAAAGAAGCGGTAATTTTCTTTAATGGCTTCTTCGTATGCTTTCATTATTAGGTCGTAACCACCAAATGAAGCGTTCATAATCAACAAGCTTGACTTGGGTAAGTGAAAGTTTGAAATCATGCAATTGGCAATACTAAACTCATGTGGGGGGTGAATAAACAAATTTGTCCAACCTTCCATGGGTTTAAGCAAGTGCTGTGCCGATACTGCTGACTCCATAGATCGCATACTAGTGGTGCCTACTGCACAAATTTTATGCTTACCTTCTTTACCTTTATTTACAATATCGCAGTTCTTTTGATTGATAAAAAAGTACTCGGCATCCATTTTATGTTTGCTCAAATCTTCAACATCAATGGTACGGAAAGTACCCAGACCAACGTGCAAAGTAAGTTCAGCAAAGTTCACACCCTTAATCTCAAGGCGCTTCATCAACTCCTTACTAAAGTGCATTCCAGCAGTTGGGGCAGCCACAGCGCCTTCGTTGCTTGCAAATACGGTTTGGTAGCGGTCTTTATCTAAATCTTCTGGTTTGCGCTTAATGGCTTTAGGCAGTGGCGTTTCGCCAAGACTGTATAGTAATGCCTTAAACTCTTCATAACTACCATCGTGCAGAAAACGAATGGTACGACCCCGTGAGGTGGTATTGTCAACAACTTCCGCTACCAAATCATCTTCGCCAAAGTAAAGCTTGTTGCCTACACGTATTTTACGGGCTGGGTCAACCAATACGTCCCAAAGTTTATTCTCAGCATTCAATTCACGAAGCAAGAACACTTCAATTTTGGCTCCGGTTTTTTCCTTTTTGCCATACATACGCGCCGGAAACACTTTCGTGTTGTTCAACACCATTACATCGCCATCGTCAAAGTAACCCAATACATCTCGAAACATCTTGTGTTCAATAGTGCCTGTAGCACGATTGACTACCATCAATCGGCTTTGGTCACGTTCATCATTTGGGTAAGAAGCAATTAGATTGGGAGGTAATTCAAAGTTAAACTGGGATAACTTCATATTGGGCCATTATTTTTTAGCGACGCAAAAATACAAATTGTCAGTGTAAAAGACTAAAATCAGCCTATATTTGTTCCGTGGCAAAGTGTAACTTGGTTCTTTTGCACTATCCGTTTCAATCAGGAAACCAATAGCAGGTTAAACTAGCGAATATTTGTGTACTTTGTAATGCCCTAGCTTTTACAACCTAACAACCATCAATTACGATAATACCACTATGAAGGTGCTGCTCAATTTGATTAAAGAAAGTTTTATCAGCGCGCTTCACGAAATCGTAAACAATCGGTTGCGCGCGTTTCTATCTTTATTGGGCATAACCATTGGTATATTCTGCATCGTATCGGTATTTACAGCCATTGGCTCTTTAGAGTACAACGTTCGCACCAGTCTCGATAAAATTGGCAACCGAGTATTGTACATTGAAAAATTTCCTTGGAGCCAGGATGCAAAAAACTCTTGGTTTAAATACTTGCGCCGCCCCAATCCTAACATTGATGACTTTAACGCACTTAAAACAAGCGTGCCGGGTGCTGAAGGCATCAGCATGATGTTTACGATAAATAAACTGGTAAAGCACGAAGGTAATGCCATGAAGGCCAATATTTTTGGTATTACCTACGATTATTACCTCATCAAAGACATGAGTTTCGAGGAAGGCCGGTACTTTACCGCAAGTGAGATAGAGCGAGGTGCCAATGCAGCCATCATTGGGAGTGAAGTAGCCGATATTCTATTCCCGGGTTCGATAAGCGCTATAGGAAAAGAGATAAATGTTTTTGGCGCAAGCGTTCAGGTAATTGGCATATTAGAAAAAGAAGGCGAAGATGTTTTGGGCATAACCGGAGACGATGCCGTGATACTGAATTATAACTTCGTGAAGAAAATAATTGACCTTAACAGCAATTTTATAGGAACTCGAATTGCGCTCAAGGCCAAAGCAGATGTTTCAGATGAGGATATAAGAGATCAAGTAACCATTGCCATGCGTCAAGCTAGAAGACTTAGCCCATTGCAAGAAGATGACTTTGCTATAAACGAAATGAGCATGTTCAGCAGTATTCTGGCATCTATTTTCGGCATTATCAATTTCGCTGGCGGATTTATAGGTGCGTTTTCGATACTAGTTGGCGGCTTTGGGGTGGCCAATATCATGTTTGTGAGCGTAAAAGAACGAACGGCCATCATTGGCATCAAGAAAGCCTTAGGTGCCCGTAATTTCTTTATTCTCTTGGAGTTTTTGATTGAGGCAATTGTGTTGTGCCTTATTGGTGGCATACTAGGCCTTGTACTCGTATTTTTGCTAGTAACCGTTGGCGAATACGTAATACTCAATAGCTTTGAAATGAACTTTAAATTTATCATCTCTGGCGGGCAGATCGCTTTTGGCCTGCTATTCTCTGCATTTATAGGTATCGTTTTTGGATTT
>CAIOSU010000294.1 GCA_903861055.1 uncultured bacterium | reverse complement strand
CTGGATGGCAATCGAGTTCTCTGCAAATGCCGCCTAGATATGAATGAAGTTCACTTTCGATTTCCGCGACAATTAAAGGTTGTCGGTTTTTGGTGCTGAAAACTAAATGCACATAAATTTGGGTAAGGGATTGAGGCATAAAATGACCGGGGTTGTGTAAAATAATAAAATTATTATTTTATTCGCATGTGTAAAATCTGGATTCGCTTTTTATTTGATTAACGTCTTCTTTAATAGGGAGTTGCCCCATTCTATCATTACGTGACCCCTTTGGGGTCGACCGAATTTTGATTTGCACCATACGTATCTCCCCAACGGGGATACATACTACTAGCGAGGGGCATCGCCCTTCGGAAACAATGCGTTTCGAGGAATGTGTTTCGTAATAGGGCGTTGCCCCATCCTATCATTATGTGACCCCTTTGGGGTCGACCGAATTTTGATTTGCACAATATGTATTTCCGCAACGGGGATACATACTACTAGCGAGGGGCATCGCCCTTCGGAAACAATGCGTTTGGAGGAATGTGTTTCGTAATAGGGCGTTGCCCCATCCTATCATTATGTGACCCCTTTGGGGTCGACCGAATTTTGATTTGCACAATATGTATTTCCCCAACGGGGATACATACTACTAGCGAGGGGCATCGCCCTTCGGAAATAATGCGTTTCGAGGAAATGCTGGAATTGTTATCAGGGAATTGCTTAACTATAAAACCGCCAAATCAAACCAACCTTAAATGCTCGTGGTGGGGCGGGATATTTGTAAGCATTAAAGTAGCCATTTTCTTTAAACATGCCTTGGTTTACATGTTCCATTTTAAGGAAAATAACCAACTCAGATACTTGAACATTGACGAATAAATCCATCACCGGATAGAACTTAAGCGCCTCTGCATTTTGCACATGAAACTGGCCCGTAAGCGGGAAGTAGCCAAAAGCGTTGTAATTGGTGTTGTAAAACACATCGACCCCAACCCGGCCATTTAAGTTGTTTTTAAATAGCGACTTCTCGTAGTAAAGTGTGTTGCGGCCCCAATAAGTAGGTAAAGGCAGTACTTTATCGTTGCTCACAAACTGCACCCTGATTTCGTTTTCAAGGCCCATATCCCAGAATGTGAGGGTATGTTTCAATTCAAACACTATAGCTTGTAAGCTGCCTTCCATTTGCACTGGTAATCGGTTCGCATCTATGTAAGCATAGTTGCTCATGTTGTAAAAATAGCCGCCTAGTGTTAGCTTATACTTAGGTAGTTTGTATTCAAGCCCAGCCCGGAAGGTTTGGGTTTTGGCTAAGTTTTGTTGAAGTGCAAAGCCGCTGAAAGAGAGGTTGTTATACAGCCAATTTTGCTCAGCGTTTCGCAATGAAGCCACGGCGTTTATTTCACCAGCTTTTTTTGAGCGATAACCCATTCGAGCGCTTACGTATAGGTCGTTAGCATTATACCCTAGCAACTGGTAGTTAGCGGTTCCTTCGTAAGTAAATCGTTTATCGGATAGCGGGTGGTCGCCAATGCGAATGTTGGCCGATAGACCAGAAAAAGCACTGCTGAGGTTGCCATTGCTCACATCAATAAGTTGTTGCTCGATATGGGCGTCAATCAAGAAGTTGCGATATTTTGCTCCACTTGAGTCAGCGGAAAGTATTTTGGCGAATTGAATACCTAATCGGTTGCCCCATTGTTTTTGTCGAACATTGAAACTGAGGCTGTCGGTGTCAATATAAAAATTGCCATAATAATCGGCATTGGGGTTTTGGTCGGCAAACGCGTATTTAAGATTTTTTATTTGCAGTTCGTGGTATATTACCCAATCGGCAAAAAAACGCTGTGCCTTAGTGGTGTCATCTAACTGGAACCCGACAATTTTGCCTTGCCTTATCTCTTGGCGCACTACAAACTGAAAATCGCGCAGGAAGGTTTTGGCACTTTCTAGCTCTACAGCAACTAGCGATGATGTGGTGTATGAAGAGTCTCTGAAAATGTCGGTACCTATTGAGCCTCCATTGTCTTGTACCCTAACACTATTAAACAGGAGCATCATGCTCAGGCCATACTTCCCGCTAGGGGCTTCATATCGCGAAGTGAGGGCAAGATTGTTGTGGCTGGTTTCTTGGGCCAGGTAGGAGCCTGGCGAGGCAAATCGGTTGAAATTAAAAGCAAAATTGAAATGCTTGCCAATATTTTGGTTGTGGGTTACCCTTGCCGATTGTTCGCGGTTGGCACCAATAAGCAGGAATAGGTTGGTAAATGGCTGATTGAGCGTATACCAGCGCAAGTTGTTGCGGTGGAACATGTACAAATCATATTGTTCAAGGCCCAGCGTAAATTTAATATCCTGCTTCGGGATGATAGTGAGCGGAATGTGGGCAAGCCCTAGGTTGCCTAAGTTGCGATACCTAAAGTTATTTTCTTGTTGCCCTGGCTCGTAATATTGCTTGCCATCTAAAGTAGTATCAAGCGGCTGTGGCGCAACAAACTCATCACCTATAGTAAAGTAGGGTAGGCGTGAATAAAATCGGCGTTTCAAGGTATCGCCATCTGCCGTTAATATGGGTTTGGTACTGTCCGTTCTTGATACTTCGGTTTCGGCACTCAACCCTTTTTTCGAAGAATTTTGCGCATACGCTACTATGGGCAATAGGGTTATTGCCAATAGCAGGGTTAGTATGTGGTTGCTTATGCGCAAACTTTATTTTTTGTTTCAACCTTTATTAAAATTGTATATTAGCTCAACTCAAAACAGGCTCCTCACCCTTTTTCAGGGGG
>CAIOSU010000293.1 GCA_903861055.1 uncultured bacterium | reverse complement strand
AGGCACGCTGTAGACTTGGTCGGTAGTAAGCAATGAGCAACTATCGGCTTCAACCACCACATTAAATTGAGGAACGGTAAACGTAATGGCACCTGTTCCGGTATTGGTTATACTTACACTCCAAGTTCCATTAGGGTCGCCAGTATACAAGTCTGTAATTTTAATACAAGGCAACGACCCACCAGTAGCCGCATCAAGCAGTGCTTGGTCAATAGGCAAACCAAATGCAATTTCTTGGTTTACGTTGTAGGTACTTCCATCAGGGAAGGTAATAATCATTGGGTTGAGCACCCAACCAGTACCACTAATAGTTGGGCAAATTTCGGCAACAGGGTTACAACCGTTTGCTGGGTCCCAAAGAATTGGCACGTTATCGTTTGGCTTAATGGAAATAAACGGGGTAAGGAAGTAATTACCTGCTGGGTAATCGCTGCAACCGGCATCAAAACTTAAACTACCATCTGCATTGCTACGGAAAACATCAGTAGCACTCAATGCACTAGCCGAATCAGTAATTGGACCATCGGCCTGAGGAGTTAAGCCCCATGCCACCACACGAGCCACATCCAAAGTTGGCCCAGAGTTGCTTATAAATGCGGTATCGTTGCAACAGAATACATTGTTGGCAATGGTGCCTGCGTCACCTGCATCGCAAATAATACAAGACTGAGTGCCAGTAATGGTATCGGTGCAACCAATAGTATCAGTTATAATTACAGTGTAGGTAGTGCCTGGGGTCAATACATCGCCTGCATTGTTTGGCGATGAGCTGCTAACCGAGTAGCCACCTGCACCACCAGTGGTACCAGTAAGGCTCACTACTAGCACATTGGTAATACAATCGTAGCTCACTCCATTGTTTGCCACTGGAGCAGCAACATCGAAGCTGGTGCTTACCTGCGACGAGCATCCGTTTGCGCTTTCAGTAAACACGGCAAAATATTCATCGCCACTTATTGGCACAATAGCCGAAGGATTGGCAACCACACTGCCCGTGTCGGGGCTACCCAAGTACCAAGTAAAGGTGCCAGCGGTGGTGGTAATACCTGCTTGCAATGCGGTAAGGCTAGTGCTAAAACCAGCACACTGCAATCCAAGTGGTGCAATAGCATTCAATACTGGTGTAGCATTAACCGTAAAGCCAAAGCTGGCGGTATCAGTGCAGTTTTGGGTACTGGTGTACACCACAAAATACGTTTCATTGCCAGTGGGCAATTGTGCACTCACTTGGCTTGGAGTCAACACCAAACCACCAGTATCAGGATTACCTAAATAATAAGTGAATGTGCCGGTAGCACCATTCAACAAATTGCTTTCAAGGCTAGCCAAATCTACTGGAGTACCTGCACAGGTTACTGGGGTTACTTGGCTCAGCGATGGCTTAGGATTTACGGTAACCGTAAAATTAGTAGTAGCAGCGCAAGTGGTAATAATATTGGTAAATGTCGCGAAATAAACAGCGCCATTGGTTGGCGTTTGTGCTTGTGCTTGACCCAAATTTAATTGAACACCACCAGTGTTAGGGTTGCCTAGGTACCAAACAAACGTACCAGGGTCGGAAGTAATACCTTGCTCAAGGCTGGTAAGGTCAATTGTTTCGCCAGCGCACACTGGCGCAACAACAGGCGCAACCAGGGTTGGGAATGGGTTAACAATAAACGAAATGTTCCCTGTAGCTGTGCAACCCGAAGCTTGGTCTAAGAACACTACAAAATAAGTATCGCCATTTGCCGGAGTTACGTTTGCAGCTTGCACTGGCGTAATAGCTACACCGCCGTTATTAGGGTCGCCATTGTACCAAGTAAAGGTACCCGGCGCCGCAGTAAAGTCTTGCTCGGTAGCTGTTAAGTCATAACTATCTCCGGTACAGAGTTTCGGATCGGGCACTGCGGCCAATGCTGGCAATGGATTTACGGTGTAAGTAACGCTGGTTTTGTTGCTACATCCGGTAGTATTATCGGTAAACACCACGAAATAGTTGCGGCCATTTACTGGAGCCAAATTTTGCGCAAATGCATTTGGCAACCTTATACCATTACTATCAGGATCGCCAATGTACCAAGTAAAGGTGCCAGCGGCTGAGGTAACACTGCTGTTTAAAGCCGTTAAATTTACCGAAGCACCAAAGCAAATGGGTGCCTGAGCCGGTATGGTATTCAGCACTGGTTTTGGGGTAAGAGTATAGGCTACGCTGGTTGTTTTGCCACAAGTGCTATCAGCAAATGGCAAAAACTGCACAAAAAACGTAGTAGCAGCCGTAAGCGAGACACTTGTTGGGTCGGCAATTACGTTACCGCCTGCAGTTGGGTTGCCATCGTACCAGCGATATGAGCCGGCAACGTTTGCTGTAGGATTAAGGTTAATTAAGTTTACCGTTGCACCGTTGCAAGCCGTTTGCGGTGCAATCGAACTCAATTGTACATCTGGAAGCAAATTAACCGCAACCGGTGTGCCTACATCGTTGCACGATGGGCAAATAGTTGGATAGGTAATAGAGCTGCGGTACCTAATGGTAAGCGTGTAGTTAATGTTGGCACCAAAAGTACTTGAACCCCTTAAGGTAATGGTTTGTCCGCTTGGGTTTGTCGTGAAGTTGTTATTATTGAGGTTTACGTTGGCGGTAGCAGCTCCCGTGTAAGATACTAAGCCTGAAACCCTATCTATTGGGTTACCTACACCACTAGCGCGGTTAGCCACAAAGTTGATATCAAATGCCGTTAAACCGCTGCAATATGGGATGTTGGGAACCGTAATGGTTGTTGAAACCACTGCACCAAAAATTGGCGCAGCAAGTGTGCCGCTAATTACTACCACAGGGTTAGCCGCGTTAATATTACGCATGGCTACAAAAGGCACAAAATAGTATTGGCCTGGGCCATATTGGGTGCCGTTGGTAAAGTTAAAACTTTGGTTGCCTACGGTATCTTGGCCAAAAAAGCTATTGGCAGATATAGCCGAAGAAACTGCTTGGTTTAGGTTGCCGTAAGGGTTGGTTTGGGTTACGGCCCAACCTAATGCATAACCATTGTCAAGGTTGGCGTTGTTGGTTGCCACGGTAAAGTTCTCACCGAAGCACAGCACATCGTCTTGCAGCGCAACTCCCTCTCCAGCCGAATTGGTGCAAGAAGCTGCTGGGCAGTTTACTATGTAAGTGCCCGTTGCTGAGCAACCGCTAGGTGCACCTGGCACTGCAATAGTGTAGTTCACCGAAGTAGGTGCAGCACCTGGGGTTGGGTTGGTAGTAGGGCTATAAGAAATACTCAAGCTACCACAAGCATCAATAGGAGCTAAGGTACAGTTTGCCGGATCTTGGGTAAAATCGATACCCGCATCAGGTTTTGGATAAACTACTACTGTTCCGGCAGTTAAAAAGTTGGTGGTTGATGGGCTACCGGTTGGCAACAAACAGGTTAGGCGAATGGTAAACTCTTGTGCCTCGGCACCACAACCTTGTGTGGTACTAAAGGTATGGATAACGCTCAATGAGTTTGAGTTCGGAATTGGCACTCCGTCTTTAAACCATTCAACGCGGTAGTCGGTGCCCAATGTGCCTTGGTCTACAAATGCTTGCAATATGGTTTGTGCTCCCTCGCAACGGTCGCCATTGGTATTGGTGCTGGCGTTGGTTAGGTTCGGGCAAACCACGTTGTTACAATCATCGCTAAAGTTACCTACTGGCAAGTTGCAAGCGGCATCGTCGGTATTGGTTAAATTGATAAAGGTGCTTGAACCATTACCAAAAGGTCCTACGGTATAAGTACCCGAGCTAGTAACCGCCTTGGCTCCTCCATCGCTATCCTCAATAAAGTACGTTGCCGCCGAACCTGGGGCAACCGTAACATCAACATAAAAGTTGAAAGGGTCATTGGGGTCGCATTTGCTCACGCCACTTACAGTGGGCTGCGTGCAGTTACCGCTGCAACTTACGGTGTCTTGAATCAATACATCGCAAGCGGGCAAACCATTACTTACCAAAAAGTCTTTTACTAATCCATCGTCGGCAAAGCTGGCAATAAAGGTATTAATACCCGGGTTGCCGTTAACGGTAAACGATGCACAACGGGTTGCTACCGTAATTAAGCATTGAACGTTATTAACGGTAATGCTCCCAATTTCAGGATAAACCGTTACACTGATAGTATTGGTAGTGCCTTTGCAACCAGCTACGGCAGCAGTACCATTGTCAGAAACCACACCTTTGATGTAGTAAGTGCGCGGTTGGCAAGTGGTATTGGCAGGCAAAGCTATGCTAACATTGCTGGTACCCGATGCGGCATAAGTGCCTACACCTTGGTAGGGGTTAAAAGCCAAATTGGTGCTATAAAACCAAGCTATATTCTGTCCGCAAGAGCCCGAAGCCGGCAATACGGTGCCCGTAGTACCTACTACTACGGTACCTGCAGAGCATAAATTGCCACCGTTTTGCGCCGAACTTGCAGTACCAACGGTAACCGATGCATCTTGAACGGTTACATTTAGGGTAAAGGTTGGGCGCTCGGTTACACCCGAAACCACGATATAGTATTCGCCAGCAGGTACTGGTGTACAAGCAGTTGATGCCGGACCAGTACAACCTGATCCAACAATAGCGGCACCTGGGTCGAGGGTTTGGTTGGGTGTGCTAACCGCTGCACCCGTAATTGGGTTAGTACCTGCAGTTGCTGGGCAGCTTACACCGCTCAATATGGCAATGTTATACTGCCCGGTGCCACCCCAGTTACTAAGGCTAGCTGTAATATTGTTGCAACCAAAAGGAACGTTTATTTTATACCAAGCCGCCGAAGACGACTCGGTGCCGCATGGCGGAGTAAAACCATTGTTTACGTTGCCAATACCACCATACAAGGCCGAGCCGCACAAACACTGTTGTGGTGCAGTGCCGCTGCGCGTGCTGCCTGTGCCGGTCAAGGCTACGGTAGTAGCGTCGCCGCAAAGATAGCCTGATTTGTAAGGCGATACCTCATAGCAGATAGGTCCTTGAGCACCATTGCTGGTTGCTATGTTTATCCAAAAAGAAACGTCGGTGGTGCTCACGTTTACACCAGCAATAGCATCCACAATAGGATCGAGCTGTGCAAGCGTAGGGATGGTGCCTGGTGGGGCGTAAAACTGGTTACCTTCCGTATCGGCTGGGTCAAGACAGATAGCGTTTTCAAGGGCAAATCCATCGGTGCAATCAATGCTTTGGGCAGTAATAGCCCCCAACTGCGCACGCACTTCGCCGTGTACGGCAAAGTATGGTGGAAACACTCCTTGTGCTTTACCTGGCCAATCGACCCAACGGAACACCAACGAGCCATCGTAGCCCGGAATTTGTGCGTATGGGTTGTTGGCATATAAATACAAATCGTTCGCCGGCTGCGTGCCACCTACGCACGACTTGTTGGAAACTTGGTTACTCGGGCCAGTGCCTGTATTGTTTAAGCAAACCGTGCGGCACTGAGAAAAATAAGGCACAATGTTACCCGCACTAGGTGCAGTTTGGCAACGCGATGGCTGAGGTGTCTGTATTACTCTTGATAGCTCTGTACACTGTGCATTTACTTGGCTTACACCAGCAAGCCACGTGGTACAGACTACCACAATTAAGCGGAGAACAAAAGAATTCATAGGGGTTTCTTTTTTGTTTTTGGGTGGCAATATTAAATAGCGTGTTTAATAAATTGACCTATTGAGAAAACAAGATAGTAATTTCCTGTGGAAAACAAACGTTCCTAATAAATTTGAATTTGGGTTTTGATTGGGGGTTAAGTAATGTAACATTCCTTGGTAATTTTTTTGAGAGCCTAATACTCCTTGAAAAATTGAACCACTCTTATCGCTTATCTTTACTATTGCTAGAAACTATTTTTGGCCAAACTATATGAGACGCACATTCGCCATTCTTATTACACTATGCAATGCAGTGCTCGCTTTCGCGCAAAACCCTTTCATCACCGACATTTATACCGCCGACCCATCGGCACATGTGTTTAATGATACGCTGTACGTTTACCCCTCGCATGATAAGGACGACGCGCGCTGGTTTACGATGGACGATTGGCATGTGTACAGCACCACCGATATGGTTAACTGGACGGGCCATGGTGTGGCACTATCTTTAGATAGCGTATCGTGGGCAACCAAGTGGGCCTGGGCGCCCGATTGCCAATTCCGCAATGGCAAATACTATTTCTACTTCCCTACTGATAAAAACTATATTGGCGTGGCGGTAAGCGACAAACCTACCGGACCATTTACCGATGCGCTGGGTAAGCCCCTCATTAGCCGCGAAACGCCTGGCGTGATAGCCACCAACGGCCTCATTGACCCAACCATTTTTATTGATGATGACGGCACACCCTATTTAGTGTTTGGGCAAAACCACGTGAACATTGTAAAGCTCAACGATAACATGGTATCGTTTAATGATACCGTGCGAATTGTTGAAGGAGCTAAGGATTTTTTTGAAGCAGCTTGGATGCACAAGTATAATGGCAAATACTACCTGAGCTACTCTGGCAACCGCAAAATACTATATGCCACTAGCGATAGCCCCTATGGGCCTTTCGAATACCAAGGCGTGGTGTTGGGCAAAGTAAGCAGCGGCAACAACCACCACAGCATAGTGCAGTATAAGGGGCAGTGGTACATTTTCTACCACAACTCAGCGCTGTTCTTTAAAAAGCACCCTTGGGCTATGCGCTTGGGCTTGTTAAAGCGCTGGTACCGCCGCTCCATTTGCGTGGATAAGCTATACTACAACCCCGATGGGAGCATACAGAAAGTGAAGCAAACGAGGCAAGGGGTTGATAAGGTAGAATAACACCATTACTCATTTCAAATCTTCCCCCTCATAATCTCCTCCACCACGCCAGGGTCTAGCAAAGTACTGGTATCGCCTAGGTTGTCGGTTTCGCCTTCGGCTATTTTGCGCAATATGCGGCGCATGATTTTGCCGCTGCGGGTTTTCGGTAGGCCGGGCACAAACTGTATTTTATCAGCCTTGGCTATGGGCCCAATAATGGTTGATATGGATTCGTTTATCTCTTTTCGCAGTGAATCATGGTCTTTACCTGCAGCTTCGGCAAATAGCACCACATAAGCATACACCGCAAAGCCTTTAACTGGATGCGGATAGCCCACTACGGCAGTTTCGTTTACCAGTTCGTGCTCATCAATGGCGTTTTCAATTTCGGCAGTGCCTAGATTGTGGCCCGATACGATGATAATATCATCAACCCTACCCGTAATTCGGTAGTAGCCGTCGGCATCCCTACGGCAACCATCGCCCGTAAAGTAATACCCCGGGAAAGCAGCAAAGTACGTTTCGCGGAAACGATTGTGGTCGCCCCAAATAGTGCGCGCCATGCCCGGCCACGGGAACTTGATGCACAGCCTGCCTTCCACACCATTGCCTGCTATTTCCTTTCCGTTCTCATCCAACAAAGCCGGCTGCACGCCTGGCAAGGGCAAGGTTGCGAAGCCCGGTTTGGTAGGCGTAATGCCAGCCAATGGCGATATCATCATACCACCTGTTTCGGTTTGCCACCAAGTATCCACTATAGGGCAGTTGCCTCGGCCCACGTGCTCATGGTACCACTCCCAAGCCTCTACGTTGATGGGCTCGCCAACCGTGCCCAGTATGCGCAAGCTATTGAGTTTATGGGTACTCTTGGGGCTATGGTCGCCAGCCATAAGCGAGCGTATGGCTGTGGGGGCGGTATAAAAGATGGTTACTTGGTGTTTGTCTATCACATCCCAAAAGCGACCATTGGTGGGCCAAGTGGGTATGCCCTCGAACATCAATACGGTGGCACCATTCAATAACGGACCATATACAATATAGCTATGCCCCGTAACCCAACCAATATCGGCGGTGCACCAATAGATATCATCCTCTTGCTGCTGGAAAACGTTTTTGAACGTGTAGGCCGTGTAAACCATATATCCGCCTGCGGTGTGCATAATACCCTTGGGCCTACCTGTGGAGCCGCTGGTATAGAGTATAAACAAGGGGTCTTCGCTGCCGATGATTACTGGTTCGCAATGGGCATCTACTTTGGCAATCGCATCATGCCACCAAAGGTCGCGGCCAGCCTGCATGGTCACTGGAGTATTGGTGCGCTGATACACCAATACGCTTTGCACATTAGGGCAATCGAGCAAAGCTTCATCCACTATACCTTTCAAATCAATGGCTTTGGCACCGCGGTAAGAGCCATCGGTAGTAAGCACCACCTTAGCATCGGCATCGTTTATCCTATCGCTTAACGAACGCGACGAAAAACCCGCAAACACCACTGAATGCACGGCACCAATGCGCGCACAAGCCAATAGGGCCATGGTGAGCTCAGGTATCATGGGCATATAAATGCATACCCTGTCGCCTTTTTGCACACCCAAATTCTTCAGCACATTGGCCAACTCGCATACTTTGGCGTGCAGTTGCTTGTACGTATAGGTTACACTAGCTTCGTTGGGGTCGTTGCTTTCCCAAATGATGGCCGTTTTTTCGGGTTGGGTTTCTAGGTGCCTATCCAGACAGTTTTCGGTTATGTTCAAACCGCCCCCATCAAACCATTTTATCTCGGGTTTGGTAAAATCCCATTCCAATACCGTATGCCAAGGCCTGCGCCAAATAAACTTCTTGGCCAGTTGGTGCCAAAAATGCTCGGGGTTGTCAATGCTTTCTTTGTAAGCGGCATGGTATTCTTGAAGGGTATTTATAGCGTGTATCATAAGTTAAGCGAATTTCAAGTCTTCTAAGCTAATAAATGCCTTCGAAAGGATGTTGGAAAAGCCAAAACTAGTTGTAGCACATTTGTACCTTTTTTATAACAATTCACTTTTTACGCTACTTCAATTTTGAATTTTAAATTTTAAATTTTCAATTTGGCACCATGTGCACTGTAACTTACCTGCCCACCCACGAAGGCCAATATATACTTACCAGCAACCGCGATGAATGGCCTGGCAGGCCCACTTCAACGCCCATCAGGCATGAGGGGCCAAACGGGCAGACCCTCCTCTACCCTACCGATGGCATGGCCGGTGGCAGTTGGATAGCCATATCGAGCAATGGCGCAACGGCTTGCCTGCTCAATGGTGCCTTTGTGCGCCATACCCGCAAACCGCCCTACCGCCGCAGCCGTGGGCTGGTGCTGGTGGATGCCTTTGCCTATGAAAGTTTTGGTGAGTTTGCGGCGGATTACGACTTTAACGGCATTGAGCCATTTACGCTATTGTTTCTGCATAAAAATGAAGTAAACGAATTACGCTGGGACGGCACACAAACCTACTACACCTTACCCGACCCCGCAAAACCGCACATCTGGGCATCGGCAACCTTGTACACACCGGAGTATATTGCTAAGCGCAAGCAATGGTTTGATGAGTGGCTGCAAACCCATCCAACCTATGAGCCAAAAGCCATTATGCAATTCCACCACACAGGCGGCGAAGGGGATAAGTACAACGACATTGTGATGAACCGCGAAGGCCTAGTGCAAACCGTAAGCATTACCTGCGTGGTGCACACCCCACAAGGGGCAGAAATGATTTATGAGGATTTGTTGAGTGGGGAGAAAGTGATTGTTAGATTCAAATAATTTGTTTTTGAACTACATCCCAAAATTGCTAGTTTTATGTTAAATACGCTGATATGGCTTCTCTAGATAAATTACGAAAGGGTTTACACGGTTTAATTGATACTGTGGATGATGAATCGGTACTTGCCATTT
>CAIOSU010000292.1 GCA_903861055.1 uncultured bacterium | reverse complement strand
TGTCAATATCAATCCAGTTAATGCGGTCAGGTTTTAATAACGGCAATAATTGGTCGAGCCTATTGCATGTGTTTGTGGTTGTCTCATCGCTATTGTATGATATGAGGGTAACAACGGTTTCCTTCACGCTTTCATCGCCAGTGTAAATCAATGCACCTGGCGATTTGCCTATCATTTCCTTGTACCTTTTATTCCGCTTGTGGGCCATAGGCTTCGCCTCCATTTTTGTAAACTACGGTGCGATGAGGATAAGGAATTTCAATACCCTCCTTATCAAACCTAAGCTTAATGGATCTAAATAAATCGCATTTCATTTCGAAACCCTCTGGCGACGAGTTTGCCCAAACCCAGGCTCTGAGGTTCACTGATGAATCGCCAAAACCAATTACTCGCGTTTTAACTTTTGGCTCGCCAGCGGCCAATTCCTCATCACTTCTTGCATCAATACATTTCGGGTGTTTGTATGCCTCGTCGGCCATTATGGCCATCGCTACATCTAAATCAGCGCTGTAGCTTATACCCATTTCCAAAAAAACGCAAACGCGCTCTTCGGTTATAGTTGAGTTAACAATTACCTCATTACTGATTACACTATTAGGAATAACGATTCGCCTATTTTCGAAATTCTTGATTACCGTATGTCTTAGCGTTATATCCTCAACTATACCTTGCATATTGGTACCTATCGTTATAATATCATCAACCCTGAAGGGCTTGAAAATGACGATGAAAATGCCACTAATGATATTGGAGAATGCTGCCTGGCTGGCAAAACCTATAATGGCCGCCAAAATACCAGCACTGGCAAACAAGGTAAGCCCCAGTGCCCTTAGCGACGGGATGGTGTAAAAGATGATTATAGTAGCAATGAGGAATATTACAAAGCTGACACCGTTTTTGGCAAAAGTATATCTAGTAGGGTCAACTTTTGATGATAGACTGGTTTTACGGAAGTACCGATCAACCAAACCTCTGATAACTCGAGTAGCCAGCACGGCCATTCCCATTACCACTAGTGCAAACACAAAGTAAAAGAAAAATTTGTGCTGGGTTTCTAAGTCAATAAACTGTTCTAGGAATTTCACGGCTAATTATCGGTTATTAGTTCTGCCAGTTAATGGCACTAAGATAAATAAACCAATTAACTGATTACCTAATAACTAATTAACCTTTTGGTTGGTATGTTCTTCAATAATCTCGTAGCTGGCATACTCAGGCTCAGCAGCCTTTCCACTTCTGGTTACTTTAATTCGAGGCGCCTTTTGGCTTTGTGATAGCGCCCTAAAGAAAGTCTTTGTTTTGGCATATAACATGAACAAAGAGAGAGCACATAGTGCTACTATAATTACCAAAGGTAGTAATACTAATATGAGCAAAAGCACAAGTCCAGAAAGCACGGGGCTACTAGTTCTGTATTGTTTTGCTTGATTGAAAAGGTTAATATACTGTACTTGCATGGCGGCTAAATTAGTACAATTGACGCATACCTATGAGCGTTTATTGCAAATGGTGGGGTTAAAAACTGTTAAATCAAATGATAATCAATGAAAGAACTTACTAGTTTTGGGTTATGACAAAACAAACTAGCGAAATATTTGTGACTGTTGATGCCGTGGTTTTTGGCTTAGGCGCTAATGATGTATTGTTATTACTAATCCAAAGGAAAAACGAGCCTTTCAAAGGCCAGTGGGCACTGCCTGGTGGCTTTGTGGAAAAGCATGAGGACCTACAAACGGCTGCTAAGCGCGAGCTAGAAGAAGAAACGGGACTAAAGGTTGATTCTATGGAACAGCTTCATGCGTTTGGCAAACCTGGCCGCGACCCAAGGGACAGAATGATATCGGTAGCATATGCGGCTACGGTGCAATTGGCTGAAACTACTATTAATGCAGCAGATGATGCAGCAGGTACTAAGTGGTTTAATATCAATCAACTACCAACATTAGCCTTTGATCATTCGGAGGTAATACAAATGGCTATTGCCAATCTAAAACCTAGCAACAACTTAACGTTTACTCATGTAAAAGAAACCTGCTTGTATGTAACCGACCTTGCCCGCACCCGGGCATTTTATGAAGGCAAGATTGGGTTGGAGTGTATTGGCGAAGTGCCCAACAGGCATATCTTTTTTAGGGCGGGCAGCTCTGTTTTGTTGTGCTTTATAGCCGAGGCCACTAAAAACGACCAAAGCCTGCCACCCCATTTCGGCTACGGACAACAACACTTTGCTTTTGAATGTAAAAAAGAGGATTACCAGTCATGGAGGAATAAATTGGTGAATGCAGGCATAACAATCATACAAGATGTGGAATGGCCTCGTGGCGGGCGCTCTTTCTACTTTCATGACCCTGATTTGAACCTAGCAGAAATAGTTGAACCTGGAATATGGGATAGTTAGTTACTAATTGATTGATTATTGGTTATTGAAACATCAAGCTACAAGGCAAGCTTCTTCAAAAAATTACCTGCCAATAGACTCTTTACACCATTAATTTCGCACTTTTGGTTGATGCTATAATCCAAAAGCAGCTTCATTGCGGATGGTTTGATAGTTATCGCCAGCAACCTATGCCTTTAGAGCAAAGTGCATAGTTTCATAAACCGATAGTTATGTTGTGCACACAATCTTAACGATAATAATAAACGAGCTTATATCTTTGCTCGCAATTTTCTTTTAGTTTAGCGTGGTTTATTAAATACCTTACAAAGTAAAGTAAGTGAAACTATGACAATGGATAAATTGGTAGCTGGATTTGCAGATCAGCTTAGAGAGGCAATAGCGATTGGCAATGAGATACAAATGCATGCCTCGAAGGCCGAAATGCGTAACATTATTGTTACCGGTTTGGGTGGCTCTGGTATAGGTGGCAACTTGGTTTCCGAAATTGTAGGACCTGAATTAAAGGTGCCTTTCCAGGTAAACAAAGAGTATGGACTTCCAAATTAT
>CAIOSU010000291.1 GCA_903861055.1 uncultured bacterium | reverse complement strand
CGCTTGTCTTCGCGCTCTTTAGCAATATCCAAGGCGCTGCGTTCGCCATCGTTCCAGCCAAACAGTTTCGGGTCGGCTCCTTTTCTTAACAAGTACCTAATTAGTTTGGTGCGTCTATATTTTTTTGCATCGTGGTAGTATACAGCAGTGCTTAGGGGTGAGCCATTGTAAAAGTTTATGTCTAAACCATGCTTCAGCATTAGGTCTATCAATTCAATCAGTTGATCATCGTGATTGGGGTAGCGGCCGTTTTGCGAAGTGGCAATGATAAGACTTTCCAGTATGGTTTTGCTCTTTCCTCCGGATTGATAAGTATAAACTTTGCGGTAAACAAATCGGTTGGGGTCAGCACCATTTTCAAGTAAAAACTTGGTCATAGCATAATCCATTTTCATTACTGCCGCGTACAGTGGCATCTCAAAGTTTATTTCGTATACTTTACCTTCGGAACGCTCAAATATGCGGGTATAGTTTTCGGCATAGTTTACATCTGCACCCCTGTCCAACAAGTCGCGCACCATTTTCATGTCACCGCGTTTTACGGCCTCTGCCAGTAGTTTGCTGGGTTCTTGGTTTAGCTTTTCTTGAAACTCAACTGTTGATTTAGCCTCTGCCACATGGGGGCCATCGGGGTAGAATTTAATGTAGTTTCTGTACGCTTGTAAATTGCCTGTTTTTCGGGCAAAATCCCAAGTCTCGCTTTCAGTGAAGCCACCCCCCACCAAATTTGACACATCGCGAACAACCGTATCCTCTGCGCCTATTTTGGTATCAATATCGGCTTTAATCTGCGTTATTTCAAGGTAGCCTAAGTGCACATTGGCATCAGCAAACTCCAAAAACTTAACCGCATCAACTCTAGCTTGCTTGTAGCGGCCAAGAGCGTAATTGCTTTTGGCTAGCCAAAATTGTATCTCGAGATTGGTATTGTTCATTTTTAACACGGCAGAATCGAGGTATTCGATTGCCTTGTTGTAGTTCGCCGATTCGAAGTTCAGTTTTGCTTTCTCCAAAAGTGGAGCCACATCTACTATTACCACCAAAACAGCAGTATCATCTTCCTCGCCCTCTAGGTCTTGCGACTGAGCGTTGACTGAACAAAACACTAGTAGTATAAAACTTACTAAAACCCTAAAATTTAATTTGAAAACTTCATTCATAAACTTCCTTCGCGTATCTATTGCCAAAATAAGAAAATCCTTACAATACATGAATTCTTAGCGGGTATGCGGCCACAAAAAATTTCGAGCCGGTGTATAAAATGTTAAACACTATTTGGCTGCATTTGTTGTAATTGACTGATGGCGTGTACACATTTATTGAAAGTGACATGTCGGAAAAGTTATCAACAAAAATCAAAATACCCTTGCTATTAATTGTCTTTTGGTAGGCCGTTTTGTACTTTAGTTGAATTAGAGACAATTTTGAACAACGTTCTTTGTATAAAATCTAGACGCTTTGCGTCGGCCCACTCGGTATAAATTTTTTGGTTCGAAAACTTAACATTTTATCACATGGAGGTCGGTTTGTAAAGGTAATGGCGGGCCCGAATTAATAACCTCGGTTGTTGATTCTCTTAGTGAGACGGCGGGATTACAAAACCTTGGCAGCTCCTTCAACCCTGATTTTTAGAGGTTTTTTCGAAAACCCTGTTTTATACTGTGTGGGCTATTTTTTTGTCTACAATCGCACTCGCACATAAAAATGCCTGCCTAGTGCTTAACTTGGCAGGCATTTTTATTTGTGGTCAATATAAGGCTGCTTATTTGCAAGAGCCTTCTGGGTCGGCCATTATTTTTTTCATTTCTACTTCAAAAGCATCGGCCTGTTCAGAGCCTTCAGGGTATTTTTCTTTAAGGGTTGCCATGTAGGTTTCCAATTCTTTGCCCAAAGTTTCAATTTCGGACATAGCGGCTTCGTCGCCAGCTTGGGCTTTTTTGCCAAGCTCCATGCCTTTGCAAAGGTAAGCTTTGGTTTTGGCTACATCGGCCTCTAGAGTGTCTCCGCTACAGCTTGCTAGCATTACTGCCGCGCAAATAACGGCAAACGACAATTGCATGATTTTTTTCATTTGGAAGATAATTTTAGGTTGTATGATGATACGTTTGCTGTAAGGGAGCCATCTAAACGTTATAGTGGCAACGATGCGGCATTTGCAATATTAATATTATTATCACCATTTTACTAAAAGGGATACCAACAGCTGTTAGTTTGCTTTGTCTCTGAATACCAATATTATGGGTACTCCGTTAAAATCAAACGACTCGCGTAATTTGTTCTCCAGATAGTTTTTGTAGTTCTCGCGTATATATTTAACGTTATTGCCAAAAAATGCAAAGTTAGGTGAAGGGGTAGGTAACTGGCTCACATACTTTATCTTTATAAACTTGCCCTTATATGCTGGGGGATGATTTTTCTCAATTGCGTCCAGCATAACGTCGTTCAATTGGCTACCTGGGATGCGGCGGGTGCGGTTTTTGTAAACTTCAAGGGCAGTATCCAGCACTTTGTGAATGCGCTGTTTCTCTAATACCGAGATAAACAGAATTGGCACATCGGTAAATGGTTGCAGGCGGTGCAAAATGGCTTCTTCAAACTTTTTGCTGGTGTTGGTGTCTTTATCTTCTACCAAATCCCATTTGTTTACGGCTATCACTAATCCTTTCTTTTTGCGCTCAACTTGCCCAATGATGCTCAAATCCTGACCTTCAATGCCGAGGGTAGCATCCAATACAACTATACAAACGTCGGATTCGTCAATTGCCTTTATGGCGCGGATAACGCTGTAAAACTCTAGCTGCTCAAAAACCTTGCTTTTTTTACGAATACCAGCGGTATCCAAAAGCACCAAGTCTTTGCCATACATGTTGTAATGTGTATGCGTGGCATCGCGAGTGGTACCGGCAATAGGGGTAACAATATTACGCTCTTGCCCAATTAAAGCATTCAATAATGATGATTTGCCCACGTTTGGTTGACCAACGATAGCAATTTTTGGCATGCCCTCAAATTGATCTTCTGGTTGGTCTTCCGTTATTAGTTGGGTCAATGCATCTAACAACTCGCCAGTACCTGCACCACTAATTGCGGCCAGCGGATACAAATCTTTAAAACCAAGGCTGTAAAATTCATTTGCGTCTAGCAGGCGCTGTTGGTTGTCACATTTATTCACAGCCAAAAACACCCGCTTTGGCGATTTGCGCAACATGTTGGCCATTTCTTGGTCTAAATCTGTTACACCGGTGGTAGTATCAACCAAAAATACAATAGCAGATGCTTCTTGTATGGCAATTTCAACTTGGGTGCGTATTGCTTTCTCAAACACATCTTCGCTGTGTTTCACAAATCCTCCAGTATCTACCACATCAAAGTTACGACCGTTCCAGTACGAGGTGCCATATTGGCGATCGCGGGTAACGCCACTAATGTTCTCAACAATGGCTTGTCTATCGCCCACTAAGCGGTTAAAAAATGTGGACTTACCTACGTTTGGTCGTCCGACTATAGCTACTGTAAAACCCATTACTTTTAATTTGGAAATTCGTTAATTTGAAAATTTGAGATTGGCATCATGGCTTTATTTCCATTGTTTGCCGTATGGTTCAAATTTTATTGTTGTTGATTTGAAGACTGGTCATGTTGAAATTCATTTTCAAATTCCCGAATTTTCAAATT
>CAIOSU010000290.1 GCA_903861055.1 uncultured bacterium | reverse complement strand
GGGTTATCTTTTTGTAAGTGGCTTCAGCATCTGCCTTTGCCGAGTGCTTAAACCGGAAGGTGAGGTATTTACCATCTGGGTTGGCAGGGTCATCTTCGTAGTTTAAATCGATAGGCGAAATATAGGTATAGCCCAACATAATGTTTACTGGTATTCTAAATACTTTGCCTTGGCCTACTAATGACATATCAAATCCGGAAATTCGAGCATCGGTATAGTTTTGAGCTTGTGTGGTCAATACACCTTCAACCAACAAAAACTCAATCATGTCGGTATATTGGGTTACAAATCCAGCCATGTCAACATATCCCTTCCAGTCGTCGGTTATCTTAAGTAGTTGTTTCACACCAATTTCGGCGTTCCAGCCATGTTCGGGTTGCAATTCGGGGTTCGGTATTACATTTACACCTGAGCGTTTGGTGGCCACATACTTTTCGGCAATAGTAGGGTAGCGGTATCCTTGTCCGAACGATGCCCTGATATATGTAGCTTCGGTAGCTTGGAAGTTTACACCAGAACGAACAATAGGATACAAAACAGGTTTTAGCGTATCCATTTGGTTAAACTCAGCCCTGAAACCTAGGTTGAAGGTAAGACGTTGAAAGAATTTCTTATCCACTTGCAAAAATAAGGCTGCGTTTGTGGCATTTCGTTCACCAAAAGTTTCGCTGGTAACGCTAGTAAAAAAGCCAGCTACACCGGTTACAAAGTTCAAGCCTAGGCGTTTCAACTCGCTATGGAAATTATATTCGCCATAGCCTTGGTTGGCCACAGAACTTTCTCCTGAACTATTACTATATCGGGTGCGATAAAACCTACCTTTAAAACTATGTTGGTTTTGCCTCTTATCGAAGTAGGTCAGCCATGGGTCAATGCTAACGGGTGTA
The DNA here is from genome assembly GCA_903861055.1 of uncultured bacterium. Lineage (GTDB taxonomy): Bacteria > Bacteroidota > Bacteroidia > Chitinophagales > CAIOSU01 > CAIOSU01. Next base: position 1,522 of record CAIOSU010000290.1, on the reverse strand, counting down.
GATGAGAAAGTGCCAATTTCGGCAGGTAAGTATGCATAGGCATCTCGAGGTATGTTGCTTTTAACATAGCTAGGTATGTCAGCCTCGTTTACGCCATTTTCCAGTGCATTTAGGTATTGTTGTAGATATAATCCGCTCGAATCGGTAATGCTACCTTCTGGTGTATTTGCCCAGCCTTTCCAAAGAAAAAAGAAGCCGCCGCCCTGCGCCGAAATATTGGTATTTACACCCATACTCAACCTATCGTTCTTTTTGCTTCGGTACCTCAATTTAACAAAAGTGTTCAATCTGCGCTGGTTGTTGGCATAAAGGTAGTTGGCATCTTGAAACGCAGTACCGCTTATTACAAGGTCAAGGTTTTTGAAACGTTTGCGGTGCGCAAAGTTGGCCCCACCAAACATGGGGCGCTGATCCCACCAAATAAGGTCTTTCTTGTTGCCACTGAAAGGGTTTTCGTAAAAACCATAAAATACGGTCAGTTTAGTGTACGACTCTTCAGTAGCGTTGCTGGTAATCAAGTTAATAATGCCATTAAGTGCCGAAGAACCATAGGCAGCCGATGATGCACCTTTGATTACTTCAATCTGTTGGATGTTTTCCATTGGCAACGATGCAAAATCGATTATGCCATTATCGGGTTTTAACAATGGTATACCATCCAACAACATCATAACCCTGCTACCAGCACCTGCACTGTATCCGGCACCGCCGCGAATGTTTACTTGCTCACCAACCATATTCACACCAGGAACCTTGTTTAAGGCTTGGTCAATAGAGGTAGCGTTTGAGTTGGAAATAAAGGTTGGCGATAGTATCTCCATCGATACGGTTTGTTCACCAATGCCCTGCTTGTATTTTCCACCCGTTACTACGGTTATTTCTATTTGATTGATAGAATCGAGCATAGTGAAGCTGAGGTTCACAGTTTGCCCGGCATCTAAACGTACTTTTTTATACGCGGTTTTCATGCCCAACGAACTAACCTGCAAATCGTAATTGCCAGCTTTTAGCTGCATTGAAAACTTGCCATCTAAGTCGGTAACGGTACCTAAACCAGGACCGTAAGTTACAGTGGCAAACGGCAGTAGTTCACCAGATTTTTCTTCTTTTACAATTCCGTTTATAGTACCTAGGCCCAACGAATCACTTACTTGGCCTTGCATGTACGCAGGCAAGCAAAGCAACAAAAAAAGTAGAATAGAATAAGTGTAGTTCTTTTTCATAAGCACCGTTTGGTGAGTATAAAAGTTTGTTAAGCGAGTGTTATCAGTGTCAAAACTAATCAATCCGGCAAATTTTGGCGTTCGGACAGGTTTAGTCGCACTCCTATATTTGTGGAAAATTAAAAACCGGCTAACGGTGATGGTGTTTCCAAAACGTTAGCCGGTTGATAACTTAATTATTGTAATTTACCGTGTAGGTGTTTTTGTAACCAGCAATGCTTGTTATAACAACCCAACTGGATGCTCAATTAAAATTCTAATGACATTTGAACGGTGTAGTTAGATCGGAAGAGCACACG
>CAIOSU010000289.1 GCA_903861055.1 uncultured bacterium | reverse complement strand
GTAGGTGCTGGTTGTAATAAAGATGATAAGAGCATCAACATTTTTACCATTACCGATGATAAAAACCTTGGCCTTCAAGTAAAAGCTCAGATAGAATCAGATCCAGCATCTTATCCATTACTTTCTGAAACTCAGCATCCGCAAGCGTATGCATATATTCGTGGATTGCGTGATAAGATTTTAAATAGTGGTAAAGTACGCTACAAAAACGAATTTGCTTGGGAAGTATATATCATTGAGGACGACAATACCTTGAATGCTTTTTGCACACCAGGCGGCTATATATACATTTATACAGGATTGATTAAATTCCTAGAATCGGAGGATGAATTGGCTGGTGTATTAGGCCACGAAATGGCACATGCCGACCGCCGACATAGTACCGACCAATTGACCAAGGAGTATGGTTTTAGCACGCTAATAGGTATTGCATTGGGCAACAACCAAAACCAACTGACCGACATTGCTCAAAGCCTAGTAACACTTGCATTTAGCCGTGCCGACGAAACCGAAGCTGACAAATACTCGGTAATATACCTTTGCCCCACAGACTTAAACGCTACAGGAGCTGCTGGTTTCTTTGAGAAAATTGAAGCACAAGGTAGTTCCAATACTCCACAGTTTTTGTTAACGCACCCGAACCCCGAAAACCGCATTGCGAAAATAAATGCAGTTGAAACCGATGAAAGCCTAACTTGTAATGGCACCCTTACCAACAATGCAGCATATGCCGCATTTAAAGCGAGCCTGCCTTAGCTTAGGTGCAATTTTTTAGAATAAATTCACTAAACTTTCGGGGCCGCTAATGGCCCTTTTTTTTGCTTAAGGAAATCTCAAAAAACTATATAAATCCGTATTTTGTTGTTTATCTCAAAGTAAGTTGGGTCTAAAAAGAAAAATGAACTTTCTCTCCCATTATTTTATCGATTGCGACAATCCTTCGGCTTACTTTAAGTTCGGATTGATAATGCCCGATTTAAATAAAGGGTTTAACCAGCTAATGCGGAAAAAGGTAGCCTCATACCACCCTGAATTGGGAGAGCATTTTGCTATTTCGCAAGGCATTTCCAAACATCAGCTTACCGATAAGATTTTTCACAGCTTACCCGAATTTGAACTTTTACAGGCTAATTTAAAAAGTGAACTGAAAAGCCTACAGCTATTAGAGGCATTGCCCCGCTCTTGGTTTTTGGCGCATATTGCAGTTGAAATGATGATTGACCGTACTTTGTTAAAACTTTATCCGCATTTATGCGTAGAATTCTACGAAACGCTGGCAATAGTATCACAACCTGCAGTGGAAAAGTATTTCGCCGAAACGGGCTGTAATCATTTGTACGGCGATTTTTTTGGTAATTTTAAAACATTCACGGAGCGCAGGTTTTTACAATATTACCCGCGCGACGACCATTTTACCGAAGCATTGCTCGGGGCATGGTATAGGGCAACCGGAAACAAAGTAAATGCTGATGTGCGCCTAAAAACACAAGAAGCATTGCTAGAGTTTGAGCACCAAAACGCTAACCTGCTGCAAGATATGCCCCAAATAGTGATTCAACTGCTCAAAACTGCCACATGACACCAAAGACCGGAATCACCATAACCGGACTGTTAGTTTTCGCACTAATGTTTTTGCCGGTACTTACCGTCAAAGCACAGGTACGTAAATACAGCAACGAGTTCCTATCCATAGGCGTTGGCGCCCGCGGCATGGCCATGTCGGGCGCTCAAGTAGCTAGCGTTGACGACGTAACCGCAGGCTATTGGAACCCCGCCGGACTAGCACAAGTAACCCACAACTTTCAAGGTAGTTTTATGCATGCCGAGTACTTTGCAGGCATAGCCAAATACGACTACGGCTCTATTGTTATTCCGATGAAAGACAAAAAACGGTTTTTAGGCGTTTCGCTCATCCGTTTTGCAGTTGACGACATCCCTAACACCATCAATCTATTCGACCCCGATGGCACGATTAACTACGACAACATCCGTTCGTTTTCGGTGGGCGATTACGGCACATTTATTAGCTATGCGCAAAGTATACCCAAGCTTAAAGATTTGCGCATTGGCGTAAATGCCAAAGTCATCTATCGTAGAGCGGGCGACTTTGCTACTGCATGGGGTTTTGGCCTAGATTTGGGTGCCCAATACGACATTAAAAAACTAAAATTGGGCTTCATGGCCCGCGACGTAACAAGTACTTTCAACGCTTGGTCGTTTAACTTTACCGATGAAGAAAAAGACGTACTTGTAGCAACTGGCAACGCATTACCATCTAGTTCACTGGAATTTACTGTACCCAAGTTCATTTTTGGTGCTGCCTACGATATCAGTATCAAAGACAAGTTCCATATTTTGCCAGAGCTTAATTTTGAGATGAGTACCGACGGAAAACGCAACGTACCTATCCGCACCAATAGTATTAGCATCGACCCAAAGTTTGGCCTCGAAATGAACTATGCAAAGATCATCTATGTTCGTTTTGGAGTAGGCAATATACAACGCGTAACCGATGACATTGATGGCAGCGCGATAGTTACTTGGCAGCCGAATATTGGAGTTGGTTTGCGCATAAAAGGTATTAAAATTGATTATGCTTTTACCGACATTGGCAACCAAAGCGATGCCCTGTACTCGCATGTGTTTTCGCTAAATGTAGGGATTAACAAAAGGCAACAAAAATAAGGTATGAAAAGCTCAGTGACATTTAGGTTTTTCCTGGCGCTATTGCTGGCTATGCCATTATATATGCAAGCGCAAACCTATGGTAACGAATGGATTGACTACAGCAAAACTTACTACAAGATAAAAATTGCGCGCGATGGTATATACCGTATACCATATAGCGTATTAAGCGCAGCCAATATACCCGTAACGTCGGTTGCAGGTAGCCAATTTACTTTATTTTGCAAAGGCGAAGTAGTGCCCATTTATGTTTCTACCACTGGCCTAATGAGTAATAACGATTACATCGAATTTATCGGTAAAAAAAATGACGGCTCGGTTGATCTTCAAATGTTTGAGGACCCATTTTTACAAGCCAATCCATCTTATAGTTTAATTACCGACACCATATCCTATTTTTTGGCTTGGAATACCATACAACCCGGCAAATTCTTTTCGTCCATACCCAATGACCTTACCAACCTACCAAACAAAGAGATTTTTTGCACAACCACCATTACCCAATCCACCAACGGCACATACAACCAAGGCAAACCCGCTTTATTGGCTGGCGTATCGCTGTATGAATCCATGTTTGATGATGCCGAAGGATATGGCGATGCAACTTTTAACTTAGCCAACAAAACATACTCTTTTGCTACACCGGGCATAGTGGCGTCCTCGGCGCTCAATTTTACACTTAAATTAAATTTGGTATCCACCTCTGTATCCGATCACCGTCTTCGCATTTCATTCAATGCACTACCGGTACTGATTGATACCAGTTATTATGGCTATCGTTTAAACAAATGGGAGTGGACCAACACTTCAAACAATCTAAATGCCAATAACACCCTCAACATATCGGCCATTGGCCCAGGTAGCATCGATAGAAACCAAGTAATGTTTTTGAGCCTTACCTATCCGCACAATTTCAATGTAAACGGAGCTACCAAGTTTGAATTTAACCTTAATACTAACTCTGGTGTCAAATTCTTGGAGTTTACTTCGTTTTCGAGTGGCAATACAACACCCATATTATACGACTTAACCAATCAAATACGGATTGAAGGGCAGAACAACTCTGGAACACAGCAATTTAAAATACCTACTCATGGCGGTGCTACCGAACGGGTTTTTTATCTTGCAAACACCAGTAGTACTGAACTATACAGTGTTGCAGCCCTAACTAGAACCACGTTTATAAATTACAGCAACCCAAGCAACCAAGGTAGTTACATAATTATTACTAGCAATTCGCTAACAAACGATGGCAATGGCAACAACTGGGTAAATGAATATGCAAGGTACAGGGCAAGTGCGGCAGGTGGTGGCTATAGCGTGGCCACTGTTATTGCCGAGCAGCTGTACGACCAATTTGCTTATGGCATTGCTAAACATCCCTCGGCGATACGAAACTTTATGCACTTTGCCGACGTGAACTGGATTGACAAAAGACCCCAATACCTGTTTTTGATAGGAAAAGGCTTTGAATACAAAAGTATGCGCTCCAGTTCGGGCACATTTAACGCTTGTCTTTTACCTACTTGGGGATATCCTGGTAGCGATAATCTGCTTGCGGGTACCCCTGGAACTCTGATACCACTAGTACCTGTTGGCCGCATAGCGGCTATAACACCGGCGCAGGTTAAAGATTACCTCGATAAGGTGAAGGTGTTTGAGGCGGAACAAAATTTGGTTGGCGACCCTTATCAAACCATTGCAAACAAACTTTGGACGAAAGAATTGCTGCACCTAGGGGGTGGTAACAATAGTAGCGAACAAGCAACTTTTAAGTTTTACTTAGAGAGCTTTGAGGATATTGTAAGAGATACTTTTTATGGGGGTAATGTTACCTCGTTTTTTAAAAACAGCAGCAACCCTATACAAATTGCCCAATCGAACTTCCTGAGTAGCAGAATAAACCAAGGCGTATCGCTATTAACGTTCTTTGGTCACTCTTCTCCGAACTCTTTTGATTTTACTATTGACGATCCAAGCAACTACAACAACTCACCGCGCTTTCCTTTTGTACTTTCTAACGGATGTTATAGTGGCAACATTTTTAACCCCGACCCAGGCATCAGCGAAAATTTTATTTTTGCCCAAAACAAAGGAGCCATAGCGTTCTTGGCAACTACTGCCTTATCCTCATCAAATGGTTTGAGTACTTACAGTCGTAATTTCTATTTCAACCTTTCGCCCAAGAATTACCTGAGTACCGTGGGCGAGCTAATGAAAAAAACCATTGCTGATATTGAAAGTTGCTGCAATAGCTCGTTCAATAGAATGGTAGCACAAGACCTTATTTTGCATGGCGACCCAGCCCTAAAAATAAACCCGCACCCTAAGCCCGATTATGCACTTGAGGCCCAAAACGTGTTTTTCGACCCTCCTATTGTTACCCTTCAAACCGATTCATTTGACCTATACGTAGCTATTGCCAACCTCGGAATGGCTATTGATACGCAAATAAACTTGGAGGTAATACGCACCCTGCCCGACGGTACGTCGTTTACTTACAACTTATCGGTGGATGGTACTAACTATCTGGATACTTTTAAACTAACCTTGCCAACGGGTTCGGGTGAGGCATTTGGCTTAAACAACCTGCAGATAACGATTGATGCTGGCGATAAAGTGCCCTTAGAGCTGTCAGAAACCAACAACACTTTGGGACTTACCTTCAGTATACTCTCCGAAGATGTTTACCCTATCCATCCATACGATTTTGCCATAGTACCCAACCAAGGAGTTATTTTAAAAGCTTCCACCGCTAATGCTTTTGCACTGCAAAAGACTTATATCATGGAGATTGACACTACCGAGTTGTTCAATAGCCCGGTAAAACGAAGCACTAGCCTAGTGCAAACAGGTGGAGTGCTGAGCTGGACACCCGGAACAGTGATGACCGATAGCACGGTATACTACTGGCGCGTTGGTATTGACTCAACCGGAGCTGGCACGCCATATCGTTGGAGGAACAGTTCGTTTATCTACATCCAAGATGAATTCCCAGGCTGGAACCAAAGCCACTACTACCAGTATCTTAAAGATGATTTCCAAAACCTAGAACTACCTGCTGACCGCCAATTTAAATTTGCTGACGATATAAAGACCATTGCCGTGCGCACCGGCACCTGGGACGGACAAGGCGGTGCTGTGCCGTTTGATCAAATGGCGTACTTTATAAACAACGTAAAAAAGCAAGATTGGAACTGCGGTGGTAGTGGTGGGTTTCCTGCCGGTGTTACCATTGCCGTTATTGACCCATCGACAGGCAACAATTGGGTGAGCCGCTATGCCGATGTGGTAACCGATGCCCAATCGGGATACAAAATAAATAGCATCCATAAGAGCATCCATTGCAAAACCATTGATGTGGGCGGCTTTATGTTTCCGGTAAATACGGCTTATTGGCAGCAACGCATCGTTGATTTTGTGAACAGTATACCCAATGGCTACTATGTGCTGGTGTACAGTGTAAACTTTGCCAACTATGCTGGCTGGGGTGCGCCATTACAACAAACCTTTACCGATTTGGGCTCAACTGATATACCGCAACTAGTGAACCAAAGCGGGAGTTCGCCTTGGATAATGTTTACTACTAAAGGCAACACTAGCACAACACAAGAAGTATCAGGTAATAGTATAAACGACATACTGAATTTCAACACGAGCGTAACTGCCAGCTGGTACGAAGGCCAAATGACCACACCACTTATTGGCCCTGCTTTTGAATGGGGCTCAGTACATTGGCGCTGGAACTCCATAGATGCATTACCTAACGACATTGCCAGTATTGATGTTATTGGGGTAAATAATGCCGGTATTGAAACCGTTTTGATTCCTAATTTGACCAATTTGGATGAGCCATTAACTAACATTAATGCAACACAATATCCGTACCTAAAGTTGAAGCTAACTACCCGTGACGATAGCACACGAACCCCGGTGCAACTTGACTACTGGCGCGTGCTTTACAAAAAAGTACCTGAGGCTGCCTTGAACGCTTTCCAGCTGTATCAGTTTACCGATTCCATTACATTGGGCGACAACTTGAAACTGGATATAGCGGTAGAGAACGTATCGCCCGTGGATATGGACAGCCTTTTGGTGAAATACTCCATCCTAACATCGAATAGGGCCGAATATACCGAGTACATTCGCTATGATTCGCTGAAAGCTTTCCAATCGGTTAATCTTTCGTATCAATTCAACTCTAGCTGCAATTGTCTGGATGACATCAATACGTTGATAATAGAAATAAACCCTGATGATGACCAACCGGAGCAGTTCCATTTCAATAACTTGGGCATATTGCAGTTCCGCCAGCAAGGCGATATTGCGAACCCGCTGTTAGATGTAACGTTCGATAATGTGCACATCATCAACGGTGACATCGTTTCGGCTGAGCCAGAGATATTGATTAAGCTGAAGGATGAGAATCGCTTCTTGGCTTTGAACGACACCTCGTTGCTTAATGTATTCTTGAAATATCCTGATGGACAACTAATACGCCAAAACTTTACCGACCCAAGGGTGCAGTTTCGCCCTGCAACCACCAGCCAAGCCAACAATAAAAACAACTTAGCCGAGGTGCAGCTTAACAAAACCTTTGAGCAAGACGGCACATATGAACTATTGGTACAAGCGCAAGACAGGAGTGCTAACGTATCGGGTACTTATGGTGTAGCCGGCGATGGTATTGATTATCGTCTTTCGTTCGAAATCATCAACAAATCGATGATAAGCAATGTGCTTAACTACCCGAACCCGTTTACTACCCAAACTAGGTTTGTATTTACGCTTACGGGTTCGCAAGTGCCTACATTCTTCAAAATACAGATAATGACCGTATCGGGTAAAGTGGTGCGCGAAATTATGTTGGATGAGTTGGGACCTATCCGCATTGGCCGAAACATAACCGAGTTTGCCTGGAACGGCACCGATCAATACGGCGACCCACTCGGCAACGGTCTATACCTTTACCGCATAGTAGCCTCAATTGACGGCCAAAGCATTGAGAAAATGGGCACAGGTGCAGATAAATACTTCAAGAGCGGATTTGGTAAGATGTATTTGGCGAGGTAGGTTCAATTTTCGGATTTGAAAATGTGCTAATTTGAAAATGGTTTTTCCATCAGCAAGCTTATTTGGTATACCGCAGTTATTTTTGCAATTGCTGTCCTAAGCATTTCAACTTCGTGCAAAAATGCTAGCGAAGAGAATCCTACTGCTAGCCCTATAAATGCCACACCTGGCGCAGAACCTGAATACACCGACGGTGGATATACCATAACAAGCTATCATCCGTTTTCGGTACTAGACGACCCCCGCAATACCATTGCTGTCTATCTATATAATGAAGAAGACTCCGTATTGATTAAGTACACTGGCGTATTTGAAAAGCATGGATATAGTGGCAATGGCGAATCGTGGGCTGGGCATATTGCGCAAATACTGGAGAAAGTAGACCCTTCATTGCTATCTCATATAGATTTTGACCCAGAAGGAGGTGCTTTTTTTGCTTATGCAGATACTAAAGCAAACCAAATGCGCTTTGTAGAGATATTAGTCCCCATTTTCACGGATTTGCGATTATTAGATAGTTACATAGCCAAAGCTGATAGCGATAGAATCTGGGATTAAAGGGAGAGACCTCATTCCTAATCTAGTGGTTAATACGTTTGCTATACTTTACCTTCTCAGCAATAAAATCATTTTCAAATTTTCAAATTAGCACATTTTCAAATTGGCAGCATTACGCAATCATCCCTTCAGCCATCCTCCTTTCCAGTGGCTGGTTTGCGTTACCAGCTTTTTCAGGTACCTGAGCCATGGCATATTCGCTTAAGGCAGTAATGCTAAGGCTAGGGTTAACGCCTAAGTTGCAAGGAATGATGGAGCCATCCAAAATGTACATATTCGGGTAGCCAAACACCTGGAAGTTTTCGTTCACCACACCCTTGTCTGCTGTTTCGCCCATTGGGCAACCGCCTAATATGTGCGCCGTGGTGCTCATATTGAACATTACTTCGGTTACGGCATTCATCGGCACACCGCCCGTTTTTTCGGCATAGCGGTTCATTACCTCTTGCCCTATGGGTATATAAGCCGGCACTTTATCTTGGCCGCTATTATCAATGGCCATGCTGCCTCCAAAAAGTCCTCTTTTCCAAACCATTTTCATGGAGCTGTCCAGCGTCTGCATCACTAAAAAAATAATGGACGTACTGGCCAGTTTGCGATTAAACATAAACTTGATAACCGAACGAGGTTTAGTAATCAAGTTACCGATCATTTTGGCGGTCCGCACCAGAGGCTTGCCTTCTCCAGTAGCCAGTGTGCTCAATCGTGCCAGTGCATCGGAGCCATTGGAGTATTTTACAATCTCCACATGAGTATGGTCATCTGGATTGAAAACTGAACTGATAGCCACCCCGTGATTCAGTTTCTGGTTACCGCCCATTACCCCGCACAACGATTCAGAATTGGTGCGCAGATTCTCCCCTAGCCTATCGCTAAGGTTGGGCATGGTTTTGAGGGCATACTTTTGCTTCAACAGCAAATCCATAGTACCCAGCACGCCACCGCTCACCACCAATCCTTTAGATTGGTATACCTTTACCTTCTTTCTAAACCAAGAGGTGCTACTTTGGGTATGCACATGGTACACATCGTTTAGGTACTCAATTTTGGTAACTATCGTTTCGGCCACCACTTCGGCACCGTATTGTTGAGCAAAGTATAAGTAGTTCTTGTCGAGGGTGTTTTTAGCATCATACCTACAGCCAACCATACAGCCTGCGCATTCAATACAGCCTTTTCGCTTAGGGCCAAGGCCATTAAAGTATGGGTCGATGGCATTTTTGGTATCCCCAAAGTACACACCCACATCTACATGCCCATAGCTATCGCCGCGGCCCATGTCTTGCGCTACCTCCTTCAAAAAGGTATCTTCCGGGTACTCCCTGTTTACCTTGGTACTACCCAACATAAACTGTGCCTTTCGATAATAGGGCATCAGCACTGTTTTCCAATCTTTTATGTGCGACCAAGCTGGGTTGTTAAAGAATGAATCGGGCGGCACAAAGTGCGTATTGGCATATACCAAGCTGCCACCACCAACACCAACACCGCTCAGGATAAAGACATCCTTAAAGAAGGTTAGTTTTTGAAAGCCAAACCATTTCAACACAGGCACCCATAGGTACTTGGGGGCGTTCCAGTTGGTTTTTGGGAAATCTTTGGCCTCGTAGCGCTTGCCTTTTTCTAGCACCGTTACACTATAACCCTTCTCTGCCAGCCGCATGGCCGAAACACTTCCCCCGAAACCGGAGCCGATGATGATGTAGTCTTTCATATTTTAGACACAAGACGCAAGACACAAGACACAAGACTGAATCATGGTTATGCTATTAAAGTAAAACCGTGGACCGTGGTCTGTCGACTATTGCCCATACTAAACTTAGGTATTTTTTGGGAGATCGGGAAACTATATGGCGAGTTTTAGTTTACCATCCCCTACCCTGCAAGGCCCACCAAAACGTGAAACTGGTAAACAGGAGGTAACCAATACCGAATGCAATGGCCCACTTTGCATCTCGAAGCAAATAGAAAGAAACCAATGGTATAATTTGTAGCGCATGCATACCCAGAAAATGTGCAATACGCAAATCGCCAAACTTGCGGCTCCACCCGACCACTGGCAAGCCTTTGGTTCCATCGGGTGCGCCAACGGTATGCGAGAGTTGCGAACCCATGGTTAATCCTTGTAAGGCAAAAACCACAAACACTATAATACCCAAACGAATACCCCAAAGATAAGCTGGTGGCAATGACGGGAAATCGCGAATAAAAAACAATAGACCAAAATAGGCCGTCCAAAGCGCAATGCCCACGGCGCAAAACGCCATAACACTGAACATAAGCGAATAAAATGGCGATGAGACATTAAAATGCGACAATTGGCCTTCGCTGGCTTGCCAGGTAATGTACACATCTTCAACCAGCAACAATAATATCAAACCCCATGAATAAAAATGTACGTCAGATCCTTTGCCTAAGTAACACAAGTACCAAGCCATAGTACTTGCCAAAATTGCCGACGACAGCCAAAACTTAAATGGCTTGAACCAAGCACTGGTGCCTAACAAATCAATTGGGTAAAGTTTAACCAATACCAGGCAAAAAACAGCCATCAAAGCGCTGACCAAACTGAAATAAAACAATACTTCGTTCCGTACTTTGAGTGTCTCTAAGAATGTAATCATTCTTTTTGTTTTACTTGGCTAGCAAGGCTTTTTTTTATCTTAACCATTATGGAGTCGGGGGTTACCCTAGGTAAGTTGGATATAAACCAGTTATTGAAACCGATAACCTTGTTGCCTTTGCCATGCAGTAAATGCCTTATCGCAACTTTAGCAACAAAACTGGCTTCTACTGGTTTGTTGGTTTTGTATGCGTTAGTGCCAAGCATTTCGGCAGTAGTAAAATTGGTATCAACTGGCCCAGGGCAAATGGAAGTTACTATCACACCGGTGCCCTCTAGTTCGGCACCCACAGTTTCGGTAAAAGCCAATACAAATGCCTTTGTAGCAGAGTAAACCGAGTAATAAGGAAATGGCAGGTAGGATAATAACGATGCCACGTTCATAATCCTTCCTTCACCACGCTTTTTCATATCTATGGCAAACAGCTTGGTAAGCACTACCAGTGAGCTTACATTGAGATCAATCATGCTCAATTCTGTTTCCAACGGTGTATCTACAAATTCGCCATACAGGCCTACACCAGCATTGTTAACCAACATATTCACTTGCAAGCCTTTAGATGTTATTTCTTGATAGAGGTCTTTTGCAGCCTCAGGGTTCGATAGGTCCTTAACAATTACGTCAACGGAAATGCCAAACCTTCGCTCTAACTCTATTTTAGCCTCTATTAGCTTTGATCCATTTCTTGCAACCAATATCAAATCAATTTGTTGGGCAGCGGCCTCGTATGCAAGTGCCTTACCTATACCCGAAGATGCTCCAGTAATAAGGGCTAATTGTTTCATGAAGTTTAATTTTATTGAACTAACAATATAAAATGAACATTGTTCAATTGCAACTAAAAAATTATTCTCCTATCATCTTCAAGAACTCTTCGTATCCTCTTTCAACAATGGTATCAGGGTCAGTTAGGTTCACTCCTTTGGCTCGCTCACTAATATATAAGGCACACATTCCGTGCACGGCACTCCAAAACAAATAGGTCAAGGGTTCTAAGGTATGCCCCTTGAAATAACCCTGCTCAATGCATTGGGCCAAAGTACCTTTCAGTACATTAAATGCTAGCACACCTTCCTTCCATTCGTCGGCATGTTCCTCTTCTAAATAATCAATAGGGGCAGGTTGGCTAAACATTAAGCTATACATATCGGCATTGGCCTTAGCGAAATTGATATATACCCTGCCCAACGCTTTTACACGCTCCATAGGGTTCTCAACGGCCATTAGCAATGCCAGTTGTTGGCCAAGTTCATTAAATCCTTGTGAATGCAATGCATGAAAAATGGCATTCTTATCCTTAAAGTAAACGTAAACAGTGCCCACGCTGTAATCAATAGCCTCGGCAATATTGCGGATGGTGGTATGCTCAATACCCTTGATTACAAAAAGCTTTTTTGCAGCACTCAAAATCAATGCCCGTAATTCAATCTTTTCTTTCTCCCTGCGTTCTGCAATTCCCATAGTCCAAATTTAATGAACAAGGTTCAGAGGGCAAAAAATAATCCTTTTGCAAGGCTATGTTTAGTTTGAACTAATTGAAAACTACTTTGTTTCAAACCCAAGTTTCATAGTTTCACATTTCAAATCCCAAATTTGAAACCCATTTCCATCTTCTGGTTTCGCCGCGATATGCGCTTGCAAGACAACACCGCTTTACATAATGCCCTTAGTGGTGAGCATCCAGTATTGCCCATCTTCATTTTTGACACAGCTATATTGGATAAACTACCTACCAAAGATACCCGGGTGGAGTTTATACACCAGACTATAACCAGCATTAATGAGCAACTCAAAAACAAAGGCACTACCTTATTAGTAAAGTTTGGCAAGCCCATTGAGGTTTGGAAGGAATTGCTTGAAACCTATGATATACAAGCGTTGTACGCCAACCGCGACTATGAGCCATACGCCCGTGAACGAGATAAGGTAGTGTACGAAATACTTGAGGCAAAGGGCATCCTTTTTAAGAGCTTTAAAGACCATGTAATATTTGAGAAAAACGAAGTAGTAAAAGAGAACGGCGAGCCATATGTAGTATATACTCCTTTTAGCAAATTGTGGCTAGCAAGGCTGCAAGACAAAGATTTAGAAAGTTATCCTTCTGGGCTAACATTCGACAACTGGCATCAAACCGATTGGCAGCAACCTATCGGACTTAAAGAAATGGGGTTTGAGCCAACAGGCATGGAGTTTCCCAATACCAACATAAGCGAGGCGTTGCTGGCGCACTATCAAGAGAAGCGCAACTTCCCATCACAGCCGGGCACGTCGCACTTGGGGTTGCATTTTCGGTTTGGTACGGTAAGTATTAGGGAGAAAGCTAGGCAAGCCAAGGCACATAGCGCCACGTTTTTGAACGAATTGATTTGGCGCGAGTTTTATCAAACTATTTTATGGCATTTTCCAAGAGTAGTAACGGAATCGTTTAGAAAGGAATATGACCAGATTGAGTGGCGCAACAACGAGGCAGAGTTTAAGCTTTGGTGCGAAGGAAAAACGGGCTACCCGATAGTGGATGCGGGTATGCGCGAGCTTAATACCACTGGCTTTATGCATAATCGTGTGCGTATGATAGTGGCCAGTTTCCTTACCAAACATTTATTAATCGATTGGCGCTGGGGTGAGGCCTACTTTGCTGAAAAGCTATTGGACTTTGACCTAGCCGCCAACAACGGCGGCTGGCAATGGGCCGCTGGCACAGGAGTGGATGCAGCACCATATTTCCGTGTGTTCAATCCTACCCTGCAGCAAGAAAAGTTTGATAAGGATGGCAAGTACGTGCGCCATTGGGTACCTGAAGTAAACACCCCTAACTACCCTAAACCTATGGTAGAGCATAGCTTTGCTAGGCAACGTGCACTGGATACTTACAAAAGAGGACTAAACAAATGAGAGGCCTCGTTTGGTTTCGAAACGACTTGAGGTTGCATGATAACGAAGCCTTGCATCAGGCTACCCAAACTTGCGATGAATTACTTTGTGTCTATTGCATCGATACAAGAGAGTTTGCCAATACCCCTTATGGTTTTAAAAAAATGGGACCATATAGATTACAATTCCTCCTTGAAACATTAGAATACCTCAAAGCCTCCTTACAAAGTATCGGAGGTGATTTGCTAGTGTATACAGAAAACCCTGAGCAAGCATTACCCCAATTACTTGCGGCATATAACATTGAACACTTGTTTTTCCAATATCAAGTAGGCACCGAAGAGGCAGCAACGGAAACCAAAATAGTAGACTATTGCCGTGTTCATAATATCCAAACATCCATTAACAATGGGGCAACTTTGTTTCATAAAGACGATATTCCTTTCAAGCTTACGTCGCTGCCCAATATTTTTACCGATTTCAGAAAAGCAACCGAGAAAAGCAGCACTGTTCGGTCATTATTTCCTTCACCTACAAACGTTGTGTCAATAACAACTGCCGAACCAAGTACCATACCTACATCAATTGAATTAGGATTTGAAATTCCGAAGCCTGACCCCAGGGCTGCTATAAAATTTAAAGGTGGCGAAGGTGAAGCGCTAAAGCGCTTGCAGCATTATTTCTGGGAAACGGAAGCACTAAAAACCTACAAAGAGACCCGCAATGAACTGCTAGGCGCCAGTTATTCATCTAAGTTTTCGGCATGGTTGGCGCTGGGGTGCATTTCGCCACGCACCATTTATTGGGAAATAAAGAAATTTGAGCAAGATGTGGTTGCCAATAGCTCAACCTATTGGCTAATTTTTGAGCTGCTTTGGCGGGATTACTTCCATTTTGTTGCTCAGAAATACGGTAACCTCCTCTTCCAAAAAGGAGGTATTAAGCAGCAACCACAGGAATGGAGCACAAACCTTGCTTTGTTCGAAAATTGGCGCACCGGAAACACTGGAGTTGCCTTTATTGATGCCAATATGCGCGAGCTGTTGCATACCGGTTTCATGAGCAACAGGGGCAGGCAAAACGTAGCGAGCTATTTGGTAAAGGACTTAAAGCTTGATTGGCGAATGGGTGCCGCTTGGTTTGAGCATTGCCTAATTGATTATGATGTAGCCAGCAACTATGGCAACTGGAGTTATATAGCCGGTATAGGCAACGACCCTCGTGAAGATCGTTATTTCAATATACCTACCCAAGTCGCTAAATACGACCCTGAAGGTAAGTATGTGCGGCATTGGTTGGGGTAAAAAAGTGCAAGTGTTGGTTAACTATTATCTGATAAAAGGTCAACTAGCCATACACATTAAGGTAGGGTAAATTCTAATCAGCACATTGCTACATCAGCACATTGGTACATTCACCGTGCTTTTCTTTATTTTTGTTACATGAGTCACCCGCAAGTGCTGTTGTTTGATGAGACTTCAGTAAGAAACAACTTACTGCCTTTTACCTTTACCCGTCCCGTATGCGACATCCGCATAGGCATACTCACCATTCGAGAGAAGTGGGAGCATGACCTTGAATGCAAAACAAGCACCGTTACCCAACCATACTTGAGGGGTAAATTCCCAATGGAGGAAGGTGAGGATAACTTGTTTATTAATGGGTCTTTATTGCCTTATGATTTATTGGTGGAAGCGATTAAATCATTGGCCTTTGGCGAAACCTTGGTGCAACATGGCGTGGTTTTAGCCATGCGCTTCGGAAGAGATAAAAACGACTTTCAACAAAGATTGACCAATAGCAAGTCTTCAAGCATTCGAGCCTACGAACACCCCGTTTTTAGGGTACAAAACGTTTGGGATATTTTTAGCAAAAATGGCATGGCCATTGAGGCCGACTTTAAGCGTCTTACTGCAGGACGAACCAGCGCAACCGCCCACGAAAGCAACACGCTCATCAACCCTGAAAAGATATTTATTGAGCAAGGTGCCACGGTAATGTGTTCAGTATTGAATGCCAGTGGTGGCTCCATATACATTGGCAAAGATGCCGAAGTTATGGAGGGCAGCTTGGTGCGTGGGCCGTTTGCATTAGGCGAGCACTCAGCATTGAAACTGGGCACTAAGGTTTATGGCCCTACCACCATTGGCCCACATAGCAAAGTAGGCGGCGAGGTAAATAACAGTGTGATATTTGGTTATACCAATAAAGGTCACGACGGCTTTTTGGGTAACTCTGTATTAGGCGAATGGTGCAACTTGGGTGCCGACACCAACAACAGCAACTTAAAAAACAACTACGGCAACGTAAAGCTTTGGAACTATAGCCAAAGCGGTATGACCGATACTGGCCTGCAATTTTGCGGGCTTTTTATGGGCGACCATAGTAAGTGTGGTATCAATACCATGTTCAATACCGGTACAGTGGTGGGTGTGTGTGCCAATATATTTGGTGCAGGCTTTCCTCCAAACTTTATCCCTTCCTTTTCGTGGGGCGGAGCAGATGGTTTTACTACCTTCCAACTTAATAAAGCTTATGAAGTAGCCGAGCGAGTAATGAGCCGACGAGAAGTGGCATTGACCATAGAAGATAAGGCCATTTTAAAGCATATTTTTGAATCTACGGAGCAATACCGTAAAAAGGAACATAATGCCTAATCAACGAAAAAAAATAATAGCAGCTAACTGGAAAATGCACAAAACCTTTCATGAGGGTATTGCATTGCTGGTGGAGCTGAATATGCTGATTAGCAGCAAACCCACCAAGCACACCATAGTGGTTGCGCCACCGTATATACACTTACAAAGTGCAGTGCATGCCGTAGCCGATACGGGTATAAAAGTAGCAGCCCAAAACTGCCACCAAGCCCCACAAGGTGCCTATACTGGAGAAGTTTCGGCAGAGATGCTGCAATCGGTGGGTGCGGAGTACGTGATATTGGGCCACAGCGAACGCCGCCAATACTTTGGCGAAACTGACGAACTGGTTGCCCAAAAAATAAAAGCCGCTACCGACTTTGGCTTGAAAGTAATATTCTGTTGCGGAGAATCGCTAGCTGAGCGTGAAGCAGGCACGCACTTTGAATTGGTAAAACATCAAATAACAACTGCCCTCAAAAGCTTTCAGCCAAGGGTTATAAAAGATGTGGTTGTTGCCTACGAGCCCGTTTGGGCAATAGGCACTGGCCTTACTGCTAGCCCCGAGCAAGCACAGGAAATGCACGCCTTTATACGCGAAACATTGCAAGGCCTATTTGGCGCGGAAATTGCCAATAACACCCCAATATTGTATGGCGGAAGCATGAAACCAGCCAATGCCAATGGTTTGCTTAGCCAACCCGATGTGGATGGTGGCCTAATTGGCGGTGCCTCGCTCATAGCACAAGATTTTTTTGATATCATCCATAGTATACCTGCCTGATGCAATACCTCGCTTTTACCTTTCCGATAACGGATAACGACCAACAAGAAATGCTTGCCGCCATTTTAGATGGTCAAAACTTTGAAGGGTTCGAGTTTCACGACGACCACGTGAAGGCATTTTTACCTGAGAACCTCTTTAAGGAGGCCGAGCTAAAAGAAACGCTGGCAAACCTAAGCCTACCAGCAGACTATAGTACCGAAATTATACCTGAAACCAACTGGAACCAGGTGTGGGAAAGCAACTACAGTCCAATTTGGGTAGATGACAAAGTATACATCCGGGCAACGTTTCACGAACCGGCACCACAAGCAGCTTTTGAAGTAGTGATTGACCCAAAAATGTCTTTTGGCACGGGCCACCACGAAACCACATACATGATGTCGGCCGCTATGCTAAACGATGACTTTAACGGTCAAGACACGTTAGACTTTGGCAGTGGCACCGGGATATTGGCTATTTTGGCTAGCAAAATGGGTGCCAAATCGTTAGTTGCTATTGACCATGAAGAGTGGGCCTACCGCAATAGTTTGGAGAACATGGAACTCAATAATATCAACAACATAACTGTTATTGAAGGTGACGAAAGCACCATACCGCGGAGCCAATTCGGACGTATATTAGCCAATGTAAATAAAAATGTTATTTTTCGGAACTTAGAGCTGTTGCACGAACGCTTGCTACCGGGCGGATTACTATATCTAAGCGGCCTATTGCACGAAGACGAAAACGATATTATTGGCAAGGCCAACAGTCTTGGTTTTCGATTGATTGATAAGAAAACCAGAGGTAATTGGATTTGCTTGAAATTAACAAAATAATACTACCAAGAATCGCCACCCTATGAAGTATATTTTATTGCTGCTAAGTTTGACTATTGGCCTTCACACCCAGGCGCAAACTATTACTAGTTTCCCTGCCGACCCAGCTGCATTTTTAAAGGAGTTG
>CAIOSU010000288.1 GCA_903861055.1 uncultured bacterium | reverse complement strand
GATCAGTTAAATTCTAAACCGTTTGTGTTTATGGTTGCACTGGGCGTGTTTTAGCCCAGCTAAGTAGCGCTTTCGCAAAAAAGAAAAGAGAACTATTAGTTAACAGGTAGACTCATTTAATCGGCACAGACTTAGGAAGGCTCTCTAGCTTGAACCTGAAAGCATAGTTGTTTACCATCATGAAGTGTGCATGCTTTCATCAACAACTATCGTTGTAAGTTTAGGCTTAGCGCTGTTATCGATACTACGGATAACTTAAGGTAAATAAACTCAAAATGCAAGCGCAGTTAAGTGTTATTGCCTTTAGGTTATGTTTGCCATAGAGTAGTTTTTTGCAGTTTCTTTTATTTCGATATACTCTTTATAAAATTTTCTATACTTTAGTGGTTGTTTAACGATAGTGTTTAATTGTTAAACAGTTTATTGGACTCGATTGTCTTTAATATCAATCGGTATAGTTAAACTTGTTTAAGCAAAAGGTTATGGCCAACTATTCCAATAAATATTTAGAGCACTTGTCTGGAGTAAAAGCCCATACTATACGTATTTGGGAGCAGCGCTACCATATTATTGAGCCCCAGCGAACCGTTACCAATATTAGAACATACAATGACGCCGACTTGCGGAAGCTGCTAAATGTTAGTTTGCTAAACGACCATGGTTACAAAATTTCTCGCATTGCGCAGCTTACTCCTGATGAGTTGCACCAAGAAGTAAAGAAGGTAACTAACATAACAGACGATACCGATAAGCAGTTTGCGGCACTTACGTTAGCAATGCTTGAGCTAAATGAAGAGCATTTCGAGAAACTGCTGGCCAATAGCGTTCTGCGCATGGGGTTTGAGAAAACCATGACCAACATTATCTTTCCTTTTATGGAGCGTATTGGTTATTTATGGATTACGGGAGCCATAAATCCTGCCCATGAGCATTTTGTAAGTAATATGGTTAGGCAAAAGCTCATAGTGGCTATCGATGGCCAACTGGTGTCACATAGCAGCGCTGATGATACTTTTTTGTTGTTCGGCCCCGAAGGCGAATTGCACGAAATAGGTTTGCTGTTTATGTGTTACCTCATTAGAGCCCGAAACATGAAGGTTCTATATCTGGGGACTAATATGCCTTTTGCTGATATTGTTGCTATACATAAGCGGCACAAAAACAAGTATATGGTATGTTATGTTACCACCACACCTGCTGGCGATGCTCTTCAGCAATACATAAACGTGTTGGCCAGAAGTTTTCCTGAAAGCGAGATTTGGCTTGCCGGTGGTCAGTTTTCGAAGCAGCATTTTCATTTTGGTTCCAATGTCCAATTGTTGCAAAACTTGCAACAGGCTCATGCTAAATTGGATACCCTATGTGCCGTTGCGGCAAGGTAAAAAAGTTTTGGTAACCTTTTCGCTACCGAAATGGCTAGCCTAAACAGTTGTGTAAAGCTCGCAACGTTGAAAATAGTTTTGTTTAACGATTAAGTGAAAAGATTAAACAAATAGTTTGCTTTTGTGGGTTGCTGGTGTTATATTTGAATAACCAAACAATAACACAATGACCAATCACGAATTCGATACTGTAGTAACAGGCTTTTCTAGCTCATTGCGTCCATTTGCTTTGAACCTGACCAAAAATATGGAAGAAGCAAATGACTTGATACAGGATACCATGTTCAGGGCATTGTCGAACAAGGATAAATTTCAAGACGGTACCAACCTAAAAGCATGGTTGTTTACTATCATGAAAAACATCTTCATTAACAACTATCGTCGTAAAGTAAAGCGTAATACTATCATCGACACTACCGATAACCTTTATTACATCAACTCAAGCGAAGCATTGACAGAAAATGCTGCTACGGCAAAATTTGTAATGGACGACATGAAAGTTGCCATTCGCGAATTGTCTGAAGAGTTTCGGGTACCTTTTATGATGCATTTTGAAGGCTACAAATACCATGAAATAGCCGATGAACTTCGTTTGCCATTAGGTACTGTAAAAAGCCGTATATTTTTCGCCCGTAAAGAGTTGAAAGGTAAGTTAGAACAATACAAACCAGACTAAACAATCTAGGTTATTCAAAATTTAAATTTAAGAGGCACTGCTTGAACAAAGCAGTGCCTCTTATGTTTTGTACCTTTGGCTATAGAAAATGCACCAACGTGGCAAATAAGAAGAAAGTAATAGTTATAGGTAGTGGTTTTGCGGGTTTATCGGCAGCCTGTCATTTGGCAAAGGAGGGATTTGAAGTAACCGTGCTCGAGAAAAACGAATCGGCAGGTGGCAGGGCCTCAAAGTTTGAAGCCGAAGGGTTTGTGTTTGATATGGGCCCAAGCTGGTATTGGATGCCCGATGTGTTTGAGCAGTTTTTTGCCCACTTTGGTAAAAATGTAAGCGATTACTACGATTTAGTGCGCCTTGACCCAGGCTACCGAATATACTATGGTCAAGATGACATAATGGACGTGCCTGCGTCGTTAGACGATTTGTATGCCATGTTCGAGAAACTTGAACCGGGCAGTACACCCAACCTTAAGCGTTTCCTAAAAGAAGCCGCCGAGAAATATGAGGCAGGCATTAATGATCTGGTTCATCGCCCAAGCCGCTCCATTTGGGAATTTGCCGACCCAAAACTGTTAACTGCATTATTTAGGCTGCAGTTGTTTACCAGCATACGCAAGCATGTAAAGGGCTTGTTTAAAAACGATAAGCTGGTTAAGTTATTGGAGTTCCCAGTTTATTTTTTAGGCGCTTTGCCCGAAAATACTCCAGCTCTATATAGCTTAATGAACTATGCCGATCTAGTATTGGGTACTTGGTACCCCAAAGGTGGCATGTATGAGATTATTGGTGGCATGGTAAAGTTGGCCGAAGAGTTGGGCGTTAAGTTTAAATATAATGCCGCTGTTACCGAGATAAACATACACGCTGGGCGTGCTGGTTCGGTTAATACCGCGGAAGGCACGTTGTTTGCCGATATAATAGTTGCAGGTGCCGATTACAACCACGTAGAACAAAACCTAATACCAAAACCATACCGACAATACAGCGAAAGCTACTGGGATAGCCGTATTATGGCCCCGTCGTCGTTGATATTTTATTTAGGTATAGATAAGAAGCTCAATAATCTATTGCATCACAACTTATTTTTCGATCAAAGTTTTGAGCAATTTGCCGATGAGATATACACCCATCCTAAATGGCCCGAGAACCCCTTGTTTTATGTTTGCGCCCCAAGCATAACCGACCATACTGTGGCGCCCGAAGGGAAAGAAAATCTGTTTATCTTAATTCCGGTAGCTCCAGGGTTAGACGATAATGAAGTTACGCGAGCGCACTATTACGAATTGATAATGCAGCGGTTGGAAAAACTAACAGGCCAGAGCATTCGTGAGCACGTAATTTATAAGCGCAGTTTTGCCCACAACGATTTTATGAGCCGCTATAACTCTTTTAAAGGCAATGCCTATGGTTTGGCAAACACCTTAATGCAGACGGCCATATTCAAACCTTCGCTCAAAAACTCCAAAATAAAAAACCTGTACTTTGCCGGCCAATTGACTGTTCCGGGGCCAGGTGTACCGCCATCCATCATTTCGGGCGAGGTGGTTGCAAAGGAGGTAGTAAGAGAATTTGGCGTGTAATGTGTGTTTGGTAGTGGGTGGTATTTTTTCAACAAAATGGTATTCCAGCGGTAATTAATTAATGCCCAGTAATCATGTTAGTAGTAGTTAAAACCAATTATGGCTGTAAAATAAATCTATTCACCAAATTCCAAAATTTAGCAATAAAGTTGCACCTTCATTAAACAAACAACCATAATGCCTGTTAATTTGTTATGCTAACCCTGTTTGATAAAACCAGTTTCGGATGTAGCCGCCTCATTACCAAGGCGTATAGTACTTCTTTTACCCTCGGCATTCAAACGCTCGACATCCGTTTCCACGATGCTATTTACGGTATATATGGTTACGTGCGTTTTGCTGACGAGATTGTAGACACGTTTCATGACCACGATAAAAAGGCATTACTGGCAAGGTTTAGAGAAGATACCGTTCGAGCCATCGACGAAAAAATAAGTTTAAATCCAGTGCTCCATGCTTTTCAATTGGTAGTAAACCAATACCATATCGAATGGGATTTGATAGACTCCTTTCTGAAAAGTATGGAAATGGACCTGTACCATGACCGATACGAGACAAATATGTACGACGCCTACATTTACGGTTCAGCCGAAGTGGTGGGTCTTATGTGCCTAAGGGTTTTTTGCGAAGGCAATGATGCCGAATACGATAGATTGAAGGCATCGGCCAAAAGCTTGGGTTCAGCTTTCCAAAAGGTAAACTTCCTACGCGACATGAAGAGCGATTATACAGAGCGTGGTAGGGTTTATTTTCCGGGTATGAATTTCGCCACCTTTGATGAGGAGGCTAAAAAACAAGTAGAAGCCAACATTCAAGCCGATTTTGACGAAGCGTACAAAGGCATTATGGAGCTGCCTAAAGG
>CAIOSU010000287.1 GCA_903861055.1 uncultured bacterium | reverse complement strand
TTCTATCAATGGTGCCCGTTTGCCTTGGACCTTCCGCCTAGATTTGCGTATCGACAAAGGGTTTAATATTACCCCTAAGAACAAAGAGACTGGCAAAGCTGGAAGGCCGATGAGCTTGAACGTGTACCTTTGGGTTCAAAACCTATTGGATACGCGCAACGTTATCAAAGTGTACTCATACACTGGCAACGTAAACGATGATGGCTACTTAACATCAGCAATCGGTCAGCAAGATTTGGGCAACCAACTAAATGCTGATTCTTACGCCGATTTGTACAATGCTTGGATTGACAATCCTCAAAACTATAGCTTGCCAAGGACCATCCGTTTGGGTCTAAGGTTTGATTTCTAATAATGAATTAAATTAGTCACTATGGCTAGATACTTTTTAAATATTTGCGCGGCTGCCCTTCTGATTGCTTTAAGCACCAATAGCTTATTGGCAAAGGAGAATATTGGCTCTTCTGGAAAATCCAATGAGTTTTATAAAGCAGCAGCTTCTAGTTGCCCTTCAGCTACGTCGCGTACCACACTAGAAATTAATAACGTACGTACCATTCTTTTGAATGGTGGCGATATGTGGTGGGATTTGAGCGACGCGCGTTTCGAAGTGCCAAAGATTGATCCACCAGGTTCATCTCCATCTATACACTCACTATTTGCGGGTGCTGTATGGTTGGGTGGTATTGATGCAGGCGGTAACTTAAAAATTGCAGCACAAACCTATCGCCAATCGGGTAACGATTTTTGGCCTGGTCCTTTGGATGCGAGTGCAACCATTAATGTGCAAACTTGCGAAGACTATGACCGCCACTGGGTAGTGTTTGGTGAAGAGATTGATGCTTTCCGTGCAGAGGTTTTTCCTTGTGCTGATTGTTGCGATAAGTACCCATCTATTTGCGACTGGCCGGGAAAAGGAAACTTCAATGCCAAAGGTAAAGGTGAGGTATCGTTAACGGTGTTGGATGAATTGGCACCATACTCAGACGTGAATGGTAACGGTGTTTATGACCCTATCAATGGTGACTACCCAGTAATTAATGCTACTTGCGGTAATAACTACGCCGACCAGATGATTTTCTGGGTGTATAATGACAAGGGTAATATCCACACCGAAACTGGCGGTCAAGCTATTGGGGTTCAGGTAGGTGCTTTGGCATTTGCCTTTAAAACTTCTGACGAGGTTAACAACATGACCTTTTATCGTTACGACATTTTGAATAAAGGTAACGTGCCGATTGGCGATTTTTATATGGGCCAATGGGTAGATGCCGATTTGGGCTGTTTTAATAATGACTATGTAGGTTGCGATACCAGCTTGAGCTTGGGTTTTGCGTACAACGGTCTTTCAACCGACCCTGATTGCGCTTCGCGCGGTTATGGTGTAAGTGTTCCTATTATTGGCGTCGATTATTTCGAAGGTCCTTTTTCGGGTCGTACCGTTAATGGTCAGCCTGAGCAATTAGGAATGTCTACCTTCCTGTATTATAGTAATGACTTTACCACTACCGGTAACCCTCAGTCGGCCATTAATTACTACAACTACATGGCGGGTTTCTGGACCGACGGTTCGCCGTTTACCAGCGACCGTTGTAATGGCTATGGTGGTGCGGTGCCTACCAAGTTTATGTTCCCTGGCGAGCCAGGTGGCCCAGCTTTCCCGGCCTCTTGGTCAGAGTGTAGTTGTAACAACCCTGCTGCCGACCGTCGTTGGATGCAAGCTTCTGGTCCGTTTATTTTGCAACCGGGTGCGCGTAACTACATTACCGTTGGTACGGTTTGGGTTCGCCAAGGTTCTCAATCAAGTTGCGCTGCCGATATTGATTTGTTGCGTACTGCCGACATTAAAGCGCAGGCCTTGTTCAACAACTGTTTCAAACTAGTTGACGGACCTGATGCACCTAAATTGGTTATTCGCGAGTTGGATAAGGAGTTGATTATTATGTTGGATAATACAGGTACCAACAATGAGAACGACTCATATGATGAAGTTGACCCGTTGGCCTTTGAGTTGAGCCAAACGTTCCCTCAAATAACAGATATAACCTATACTTTCCAAGGATACATTTTGTATCAATTGAAAAACAGCCAAGTAACCGCTGAAGACTTTGATGACCCAACACTTGCCCGTTTGGTTGCTCAAGTGGATATTGAAGACGATATAAGTAAAATCGTGAATAAGGCGCTTAACCGAGCTATTTGCGGCGAGGTACCAAGCTTAATGGTTGAGGGTGCCAATGTAGGTATCCGTCGTTCGTTCCGTATCAGAGAAGATCTTTTTGCTACCGGAAACACAGAGCTTGTAAACCACAAGAACTACTACTATACTGCAATAGCTTACGCCCACAACTACTATACCAATGGTAGGGTAAATTTTGAAGATACCGATTGCGGCCAAGTGCCAATTTTGGAAGAACAGAAATTGCCTTACTTGCAAGGTCGTAGAGGGCAGGCCGTTTATTCTGCTATTCCGCATAAGCCTCAAGGGGCAGATGGCGGTACCATATTGAACTCAGAATATGGCGATTTACTAAACATTACTCGTATCGATGGATCTGGTAATGGTGGCTTTAATTTAGAGCTAACTGACGAATCAATTAGCGCCATTTTGGCAAGTCCAAATAATGTGTTTGATAGGGTGGAATATAAGGGTGGCAATGCACCAATTCAGGTTCAGATTGTTGACCCTATGTTGGTACGCGCTCAGTCTTTCCGTTTATATTTCCCAGATACTGTTTTCTATAACGACCCAACAGATTCGTTTAGCGTAGCTTATGCGCTTGATCCGGTTTACAACAGGTTTACCGACCCGGCCTCTCGTTGGGTGGTGGTGACCTCGCCTGATAATAGAGTTTATAATTCCGATCGTGGTTTGGAACAATTAAACGAACAGTTGATAATGGATTATGGTATCTCCATATCAATGCGCCAAGTTAAAAACGTAGGAGATCGCAGTCAATCTTCGTTGGGTTACATTACGTCGTCCATTACTTACGAAGACCCAGTTAAGCCTTGGTTGCAGTTTGTTGTAGATGAAGGCAGTGGTCCTTCATTAAGGAACTGGATACGTAGTGGTCAGTTTAAGGAGAATGACGATGCTGCCACTTACGGCCATTTCTTTGATGACCATTACTTTAGGTGTAATTGCTGCCGTTCGCCACAACCCAACTGTGAAGACGAGATAACTTACTACGATCCGCAGCAAGAATTCGGAACCGTTGTTGGCGGTGCATTTGCTCCGTACGCATTGGCAGCCAATAAGGTAAATACTGCTTTGACCGATCCTGACGATCCTCAATGGCCAACCAACTTTACTTATGGCCCAGGTTTCTTGGTTAATTTTACTTGGAACACCACTGGTCAGGTGCCAGTTTTGGTGCCAAATACCAAGAGCTTGAACATGGTTCAGACGAGCTATAATTTGGACAGCTTATCAAGTATTGACTTGGTGTTTACAAGTGACAAGAGTAAATGGACACGTTGTGTAGTGGTAGAAACCGGCGAGGATTTTGCAACTAACGAAGGTGGTTCGTTCAAAGGCCAAATTAGAAGTGCCCTATCGAAAGATATTGCAGGTTTCGAATTGCTAGGTGATACAGGCCGTAGCTATTTCCCTGGTTATGCTATTAATGTAGAAACTGGTGAGCGCTTGAATATTATGTTTGGTGAGAACTCGTTTGCAGTAGGTGAAAACGGGCGAGATATGTTGTGGAACCCGTCGAAAAACGAATTGAGCCCATTAAGGCAGATACTTTTTGGCGGCGGACATTACGTGTACGTTATGAACTCTAAATACGATGAGGGTGAAGAGATGCAGCGCATTATGTTGAATAACATAGGTATAGCGGGCTTTACCATTCCTCCTACCGGGGGTATCAATAGGGTTGTAACCAGTAACTTGAATGATTCTATTTACAGAAACATCATGTACACTGCCATGCCATTTGTTAACCCAGAGTTGAACCTTCTTTCTATTGAACAGGGCGTGGTGCCAAGCACGGTAACAGTTAAAATTAGGGTGCGTAAGCCGTTGGGTAACTTCTTAGCTACCAATGAAAATGAAGGTCGTCCAGCGTATGAATTCAGTACTGATGGATTGGCAGTTGAAACCACTCAGGAGGATGTTGCAAAAAATCATCTAGACCAAATACGCGCGGTGCCTAACCCTTACTATGCATACTCTGGCTACGAAACCAGTCAATTGGATAACCGCATTAAGATTACCAATTTGCCTGGTACTTGCACGGTGAGCATTTATTCTATTGATGGGGTGTTGATTCGTCAATACAAGCGTGATGTAGGGCCAAATACCCACTACGGTGAGAATACTGAAAAAACTAATTTGGACAACTCTCTTGATTGGGATTTGAAAAACACTAAAAACATCCCAGTATCAAGTGGTGTATATCTTATTCATGTAGAAGCACCAGGACTTGGTGAGCGCACGATTAAGTGGTTTGGTGTAATGCGTCCGTTTGACTTAGGTACATTCTAATAAGGTTATGAAGATGAGCAATTTATTCAGGGCCACTTTAGTGAGCATGGCTTTTCTGGCAGCAATGCCTCAGTTATGGGCGGGCAATCCGGATCGTGCCGGTGAAGCAGGTGCCTATGAGCTAGTGATGAACGGCTGGGGCCGCACATCAGGTGTATTTGGTATGAACTCGGCATGCGTGCAAGGGTTGGAATCTATGAACCTCAATCCAGCTGGATTGGCGTTCGCACCTAAAACAGAAATCTTGTTTAGCCGCACACATTGGTTGCAGGGCAGCGAGGTGTTTTTAAACTCTGCTGGTATTGCCCAAAAATTTGGCAAAGATAAAGGAAACGTGGTGGGTGTAACCATCAATGCCCTTGACTTTGGCGACATTGAGCGCACTACTACCAACCTTCCTGAGGGCGGAATCGGTACTTTTAAACCAGGTTTTTTGAACATCGGTGTAGGCTATTCACGTGCATTTTCAAATAGTATTTATGCAGGTGTTGTTTTCCGATTGATAAACGAGCGCATTGATGACCTTAGTGCAACAGGTTTTTGTTTAGATGCTGGTATCCAGTATGTTACTGGTCCTCGCGAAAACATTCACTTTGGTATTGCTTTGCGCAACGTAGGTACACCAATGAAATTTGGCGGAGATGGTTTAAACTTTAGCGGCTCGGCTACTGAAGGCACATACACCATTACCCAAAGCCAGCGTACCCAAAAATTTGAATTGCCTTCTCAATTGAATATTGGTGCGGCTTACGATTGGTATATTGACAAAGCAAAAGAGAACCCTGACCACAAATTGACCTTCATGGCCAATTTTACCTCAAATTCATTCGGTAAAGACCAATTTGGTGGTGGTTTGGAATATGGATGGAGAAAAATAGTGATGGTTAGGGCTGGTTACCGTTATGAAGATGGTATAACCAGCTTTTCAACTAGCACCACTGCCTTTACGGGTCTGGCTGCAGGCATGTCAGTGCAAGTGCCATTGACCAAGAAAAAGAATGAAGGTGCTACCATTGGAATTGATTACGCTTATCGCGCAACTTATACTTTTAAAGGAACTCATACCTACGGTATTAGGATTACCCTGTAAGATTTATTAATTTAGATATTGAAGAAACGTTTCTGCGTGCAGGGACGTTTCTTTTTTTCGTTATTACCGCTTAAAATAAAGTACTATGGCAGGCATTAATTATGTAACCCCAGAGGGCTTGCAAAGACTAAAGGAGGACTTGAACTATCTTACAACCAAAGGTAGATCTGATATATCAAAAGCTATTGGTGAGGCACGCGAAAAAGGTGACTTATCGGAGAATGCTGAGTATGATGCTGCAAAAGAAGCACAAGGTCTTTTAGAGGCCCGTATTTCTAAGTTGCAAGAAAGTATTGCTAACTCACGTTTGCTAGATAATGTGGAACAGCTTGATAGTTCGAAAGCTCTTATCCTTTCTACCGTTGAGGTAAAAAACTTAAAGCTAAATAAAGTATTGACTTTTACTTTGGTTAGTGAAAACGAAGCAGATCTAAAAACCGGCCGATTATCTGTTACATCGCCAATTGGTAAGGGCTTGCTTGGTAAAAGTGTTGGTGATATAGCTGATGTTACTACCCCTGCGGGAACACTGCAATTTGAGATTCTTGCAATTAGCCGACTGTAATCTGTTATGGCGTCGATTTTCA
This sequence comes from uncultured bacterium, assembly GCA_903861055.1. Lineage (GTDB taxonomy): Bacteria > Bacteroidota > Bacteroidia > Chitinophagales > CAIOSU01 > CAIOSU01. The sequence goes on along the minus strand of CAIOSU010000287.1, from coordinate 4,919 downwards.
CAAAGATTGTAAACGGAGAGATACCAGCGTATAAGGTAGCTGAAGATGACAGATTCTATGCTTTTTTGGATGTAAACCCCATTAAAGCTGGCCATACATTGGTAATACCAAAACAGGAAGTTGATTATCTTTTTAGCCTCGATGCCGACACTTACACGGGCCTATGGGCTTTTGCCAAAAGAGTAAGTGCTGCTGTTGAGCGTGCGGTGCCATGTAAGCGCATTGGTGTAGCGGTAATAGGCCTTGAAGTGGCCCATGCGCACATACATTTGGTGCCACTAGATAATATAGGTGACTTAGATTTTGGGGCCGCGCGTGTTAAGCTTACCAAAGACGAATTTGTAAGTTTGGCCAAAGAGATTGCTAGTCATTTTGAATAAAGCTAGTATACCTGCTCTCTATTTAACCCTATCAGGATTGGCTTTTATAAATGCTCCCCAGCCTTTAGGTGTGGCTTTTTTTAGTTTTATAGGTGCGCTTGATGTGGTGGTTACAAGCCTGTTTTGAAAGTAATGGCAGATAGCTACTGCCAAGCCATCAGTGGCATCCAAATATTTGGGTAGCTCAGTGAACTGTAACAGGCTTTGTAACATGGCGGCTACTTGCTCTTTGCTTGCGTTCCCGTTTCCAGTAACCGATTGTTTAATTTTGCGGGGCGCATATTCGTGTATCTCCAATCCATGGTTTATCACCGCAGCCATAGCTACACCTTGTGCTCTACCTAGTTTAAGCATACTTTGCACGTTTTTGCCATGAAATGGCGCTTCAATAGAGCATTCGTGGGGCTTGTACTCCATTACCAAATAACTAATGCGCTCGTATATCCGCTTTAACTTATCTTGGTGCGTTTCGAGTTTAGATAAATCAATGGTGCCTAAGCTGATAAGGGTTACTTTTTGCCCCCTAACCGAAATAACCCCATAACCAAGAAAGTTGGTGCCTGGGTCGATGCCCAAGATTACCTTGTCAATGTTGTTAGGTTGGATGGTTTCCAAAATAGTTATAGGCTAAAAGCGTTAATTTGCATCCAATTATACCACTGCATGTCATTTAGTTATTTTCGCAACAAACCAAAACTGCGCAAGGCGGTTGAGTTTAGCATAAAGCTAGTAATTTTACTACTGCTTTTTGCAACACTCTATTGGCAAATTGCTAAACGAGATGATATTTCACAGGTAATCAATGCAATAGCTTTCTCTTTTGGGCAAAACCTTTACCTAATATTATTAGTGTTTGCGCTAATGTTCGTTAATTGGGGTATCGAAGCGCTTAAATGGAAGCTATTGATTAATAGAGCCGAACCGCTAAGTTTTGCAAAGTCGTATTTGGCGGTTTTTTGTGGAGCAACGCTTACGCTGTTTACGCCCAACCGAATAGGAGAGTATGGTGGGCGTTTTATTTTTCTTAAAGACCCTTTAAGAAGCGAGACCATACAAGCAACTATTTTAGGAAGTATAGCCCAAATATGGGTAACTATTTTAGCTGGTTTAATTGGCTTTTTTTGGTGGATATCGAGTGGTCAAGAGTATAGCATTTTATCCCAAGTGCTGTTTTATTCGATTTTGGTGGCTGCTATAGCAATACTTACTTTCCTGTATTTTAGGTTAGACTTGATTGCAGCCTTTTTAGGAAAGATTACTTGGTTGGCAAAGTACCAAAGCAAATGGCTCAAGCTAATTGATTTTAGTATTAAGGAGCTTAGCACGGTATTGGTGCTAGCCGGCGTGCGTTATGGGGTATATGCAGTTCAATTTTTATTGCTGCTCTATGCCTTTGATGTTGATGTTTCAGTAACTCATGGCTTAGCATTAATAGCCACTTTTTTCTTGTTTCAAAGTTCAGTACCAACCATTGCCATTATAGATTTGGGTGTAAGGGGAAACCTTGCCCTATTTGTGTTTGCTGGTTATACCACACAAATAGAACAAGTAGTTGTTTCGTCCTTTAGTCTTTGGCTGATAAACTTGGTAATACCGGCCATTTTAGGATATTTAGTTATCCTAAGCACCAAGTTATTTAAAAGCTAGCCTTACTTGTTTTTCAGTAGGTCTATTTCTTTTTGCAGTTGCTCAATTAGTAGCTGCTGTTTTTGTAGCATTTCGTTAAGTTCTTTAACGGATTGCACCAATGGCACTACAAATTTACTATAATCAATGGCGTAGGTATCAGTTTCGTTTTGCGGCTTATAAACGCCGTTAAAGTCAAAGTTTGCCTCTATTGCCGCGGCCTCAACATCTTGAGCCAAGAAACCAGTTTCAATGCCATGGTTTGCTAACATCTGTTCCAACTGCTTGGTTAAGCTTTCTTTTTGGCTTGGGTCTTCGGTTTGCGCTATTTCGGCTTTTAGTTTGTTAAGTTGGCCAATATGCTCCAAGTAAGCGCCATTATCAAAGTTATAAGTAACCGGATTAAGCAAAGTAATGAAACTCAGGCCAGGCACATTAGGTTTTACATTAAATTTGAAACGCTTGTCGCTAATAACAGTAAATGCTGTTTGGGTCTCAACCACAGATACGCCTGTATTGCCTATTCTAATTTTATCCGAAGCATTTACAGAAGCTAAGTAACCAAATGCACCTGCGTTAGTAAGTCCGTTGGTGCTCAAGTCGGTATTACCACCAACAAAAGTACAACCATCGCCAAACAAGTTTGAGGGAGCGGCACCTCCACCGGCATTATGACCGATAGCCACGCCGAAGTTACCTATTGTATTGGCTGATCCAGCTTGATATCCAAAAAAGCTATTGTTGCTGCCAGTGTTGTTGCTAAAGCCGGCACGGGATCCATTGAAAGCATTAAATTCTCCACTAGTATTATTATATCCAGACTCTCCGCCATTAAATGAGTTGAAATTTCCAGTACTGTTGCTAAATCCAGCTTGATATCCTAAAAAAGAATTGTTACCACCAGTTAGGTTGTTATCGCCAGCCCGATAGCCCACAAATAGATTTTTACCATCACCGCCATTGGAGAAGTACCCAGCTCGGTAGCCAATATAAGTAGATAATGAGACTGCAGCGTCTGTAAAGCCGGCGTCGGCCCCAACAAACACACCTTGGTTGCCAGAAACGTTTGCTTGACCTGCCCTATAACCTAACGCAGTATTAAAATTGCCAGTTGTATTGTTATTACCTGATTGGAAGCCGACAAAGGTGTTATTTGCGCCAGTGCTCTTGTTACCCGCTTGTGATCCGAAAAAGCTATTACCTGGGGCAGTTACTGTAGCTGCGCCAGCATTGTATCCAGCAAATACGTTGTTAGCGCCTGTTGTTAAAGTTCTGCCAGCCAGTTTACCAACAACAAGGCTGGTTCTTGGTGCGCGCAGAATAATAGTATCAGCGGCTCGAATGCTACTGTCGATGCGTATATTAATATCGCCACCTACTGATAGCCTTGAAGACGGTGCTGCGTTATTAACGCCCACATTGACGCCGTTGTTGAATATGTTATTGCTGTTAACTACCCAAGCAGTTCCATCCCAATAGGTGGTATTGCCGGCAGCCGTGCCATTAGAAAAACCTGATCCTGAGCCAGCAGGTCCTGTAGCACCCGTTGCACCAGTTGGACCCGCAACACCTGCGCCTGTAGCACCTGTAGCACCCGTTGCACCGTTAGTACCATTAGTACCAGCAGTTCCTGTAGCACCCGTTGCGCCTGTGGCACCTGTAGCACCCGTTGCACCGTTAGCACCATTAGTACCAGCAGTTCCTGTTGCACCCGTTGCGCCCGTAGCACCCGTTGCACCGTTAGCACCATTAGTACCAGCAGTTCCGGTAGCACCAGTAGCACCCGTTGCACCGTTAGTACCATTAGTACCAGCTGTTCCTGTTGCACCCGTTGCGCCTGTGGCACCTGTAGCACCAGCGGCACCGTTAGTACCAGCTGTTCCTGTTGCACCCGTTGTGCCCGTTGCGCCTGTTGCGCCGTTGGTACCAGCAGTTCCTGTAGCACCTGTAGCACCGGTAGCTCCGTTTGCGCCAGCAGTACCTGTTGCCCCCGTTGCGCCAGTAGCACCCGTTGCACCGTTAGCACCATTAGCACCAGCAGTTCCTGTTGCCCCCGTTGCGCCAGTGGCACCCGTTGCACCGTTAGTACCAGCTGTTCCGGTTGCACCCGTTGCGCCAGTAGCACCCGTTGCACCCGCAGTTCCAGCTGTTCCTGTTGCCCCCGTTGCGCCAGTGGCACCAGTAGCGCCCGTTGCGCCTGTTGCACCTGCAGCACCAGCTGTTCCTGTTGCACCAGTAGCGCCCGTTAAACCAATAAGACCCTGTGGACCAGTATCACCTGTAGCACCTGTAGCTCCCGTAGCACCAGCGGCACCGTTAGTACCAGCTGTTCCTGTTGCGCCCGTTGCGCCTGTTGCACCTGCAGTTCCAGCTGTTCCTGTTGCCCCCGTTGCGCCAGTGGCACCTGTAGCACCGTTAGCACCAGCAGTTCCTGTTGCGCCTGTTGCGCCAGCGGCACCGTTAGTACCAGCAGCTCCAGTAGCGCCTGTTGGACCGGTTAAACCTATAAGACCTTGTGGACCAGTATCACCTGTAGCACCTGTTGCGCCAGCGGCACCGTTAGTACCAGCAGCTCCAGTAGCGCCTGTTGGACCGGTTAAACCGATAAGACCTTGTGGACCAGTATCACCTGTAGCACCCGTTGCACCAGTGGCACCCGTTGCACCCGCAGTTCCAGCAGTACCTGTAGCACCCGTTGCGCCTGTAGCACCTGCAGCACCAGCTGTTCCTGTTGCACCTGCAGCACCAGCTGTTCCTGTTGCACCAGTAGCGCCCGTTGCGCCAGTTGCACCGTCAACACCGGTAGCACCCGTTAAACCTATAAGACCCTGTGGACCAGTATCACCTGTAGCACCCGTTGCGCCTGTTGCGCCAGCGGCACCGTTAGTACCAGCAGCTCCAGTAGCGCCTGTT
>CAIOSU010000286.1 GCA_903861055.1 uncultured bacterium | reverse complement strand
GGCTACTATTTGGTATCCAAGGGTATTATAGTGCACGTCTAAAGGCCAGTAGTATTTGGTGTTAGGCTTTAAGTTTTTTACATGGTTTACTAGGTGTGGCATTAAATCGACACTCTATTTACTAGCATTTTTTATTGAAGAAAAATTGGGAAATGCATATTTCTTAACTGCTACTTCATAGTGCATGGGCTGCACCACCAGCACAAATTTGAATCCATTTTCGTCACCCAACTTTTCCATCTTTTGGCATAAGGAGCTGATAGCTAAGTATGCTTCATTCACAAGTTTGGTATGCTCTTCGGCCGATATAAGATAATCTTTAAGGTCAAAAATGTCGTGGGCAATATGCCTAACAATGTAGCTATATCTATAAGCTTGGTACCACCAAGGTCCTTTTCGGTAGTCAATGGTTCCATCGCTTTTATATCGCTCCAATCCACCTCTCTCAATAAATTCGTTTATATCGGAGTTGTTTACCATCATTATCACCCAATCGGGCTGATAGCCCATTAACTTGGTTTGCAACAAAGTATATTCGGCAAATGGGTCGTTACCGCTTTGTCCGGCGTTTATAAAGGTTATTTCGCTCATTGGCTTGGCAGCTTTCAATAGCCGTTCAACACCTTTTACCCAAGTGGAGTCGTGCGCAGTGCCTACCCCTTCTGTAAACGAATCGCCGAGGCAGAGAAATCGTTTTTGGCCTGCTTTTTTAGTAGGAATTGGTTTTTCAAAAATGCCTTGTTCGTTGGGTATCCTAAAGTAGGAAAATTCGGTTTTGGATGTCCAAACGGTATCAAACGGGGCGTAGGGGATCTCTTTATTGTCTATATTTTGCTCAAATAGGCGCGCTCGGTAGGGGTTGCCGCTGGTTTCGCAATAGTCGAGGTGTGTTTTTACCACAAACCGTAAAATGGTTTCGGTGCCTAGCAACAAGCACAACAAAATGATTGAACTGAAGAGTATTTCCCGGTGCTTTTTTACGCCCAAGCGCTTTAGCACGAAGGTAAGGGCAATGAATATCAATGCTATTAAAAAGTAGAGAAATACCGTTGCCGCAAAAGAACTGGAATTTAGCAAAACTGGCACATAATCGTAGCAAAACCCGCCAAACAAAAATAGCAACACGGCTTTTGCAAGCAGTCTAATCCATTTTTTGGTTTGTGTTTGCTTGGTTTCGCTCATTTCTTTTTTTGAATAACCGCAAGGGTAATGCGGCTAATGCACACCAATTCTTGCGCCTCGTTGGTAATGCGTATTTCCCAAACCTGGGTGCGGCCACCTATGTGTATAGGCCGTGCAATGCCCGTTACCAAACCGTTGCGTGCCGATTTGATATGGTTAGCGTTTATTTCAAGGCCCACCACGTATTCGTCAGGTGCATTGCAGCTTAGGCTACCGGCTATGCTGCCCAGTGTTTCGGCCAGTACCACCGATGCGCCGCCATGCAGCAGGCCCATGGGTTGTATGGTGCGGTGGTCTACGGGCATAGTGCCTACCAAATAGTCTTCGCCCACTTCGGTTATCAGGATACCCAAGTGCGCCATCATGTTGCCAGGGGCACCTTGGTTTATCTGCTCCGGGGTGGCTTTAATTTTCCAAATACTCATGGCTCAAATTTACGGCTATTAATAACTTCCCACTATGGTGGGTTTGATAATATCTACCCCAATACTCGATAAGCGTTCTTTGAGCAGCTCAAACATGGTTTCATTTTCGTAAATGCCAATAACGGCACCGCCCGAACCGGTGAATTTGGCGCTGGCGCCGCAATTTCGGGCTGTTTCAACCATCTCCAGGTTTGCAGCGTGCACCCCCATAACCTTGCGCCGCAAATCGAAATTGTAGTTTATCAGTTGGTTCAGCAAGGGCAGGTTTTGGGTGGCAAGCCCCTCAAAAAAGTCATCGGTATATTGTGCCCATTGGCCTATGGCCTCTAGCACCTGCGGGTCGCCCAAGCGGTAGCGCTCCCTAAGGGTGTTGTGCACCACTTCAGATCCCTCCGACATGTTGGTTCGGTAGGCAATAAACAAGTTGGGAAGCAAGTTTTTACTAAAAGGTATATAATTGCCATAACCTTGCTTATCAAAATGCTCTTGGCTAAAATCCATATACACGGGTTGCTCGTATGCTTGCGCCACACGATCTTGCAGGCCAGCACCTATGCCCAGTTCGTCTAACTCAACCGATAGCACCAAGTTTGCAAGTTCGGCTGGCGGAATAAATACCTCATAAAATTGCATCAGGGCTCGCATGGTAGCGGTAATTATAGCACTACTGCCAGCCAACCCAAGGCGGTGCGGTATATCGCTATCGTAGCTTAGTTTAAAGTTCTCGGCACGCTGGGTAGCCCCATGCTTTTGCATGTGCTCGTAAAATCGTTTAAGGGCAGCTTTAATTATCCGTAACCCTCCGTAGTAGCCATATTGGCACATGTCTTGGTGCAGGTCTTTTAGGCTGTCGAATTTTTTCAGGTCGCGCTCATGGGGCACTATCTCAATGTGTTTAGCTTCTTGCAGCCAAACGCTGGCCTTGAAGTTTGAAAAAACGAACGCAATGGTTTTGCCGTGATACCCGTCCGATGGGTTACCAATAAGTGCGGCGCGAGGATAAGCATGTGCAGTAATCATATCCGAAAGATAAGAAAAGGGCGATAAAACTTACCGCTACTTTTTTGCATTTCCATTGAAGTTAAAATGGTATCAGGTCAATACAAATGCTTCATCAAATCAACCACTTTGGTGGGGTGGGGTAGGGCCTTTTCTTTGGGTGTAGTTGGGGTGCGCAGCAAAGTGGCTTGGGTAAACGAGCCTAAATGTTGTAAGATAGTAAAGGCCTCGGTATAGGTACGTTCCTTTCGGCCAGTAAGGGTTCCGTTTACTACACGGTTACGGCGTATTTCCAAAACCATATTGGGTTGCAATTCGGCTATTTTGTATTGCTCAGGCTCAAAGTAGCCCATAAACGACCAATGGAGTTGAATTTCCACGTTTTCGGCGCCTAAGTCCTTTAATTTAAAACTATCATATTCCACTAAACCTGTTTGTAGGTTCAGGCAATGGTTGGGCTGCGACTGCTTGAAATGATAATGGCTAGGGTGCTGAATATCTTCCAACGTGATGTGGGTGGCTAGTTTCAAGCTATCACCATTCATAATATTTTCAGGTAAAAACAGCTCTCCACCTACCACATATCCGCTCGTTGATTGAAATGTTTTCTGCCAAGCAGCCAATTCCTTCCTTTCCTCAAAGCGCCGTAGGTCTTTTAGGTAGTCGTAATGATGATGGAAAGCCTGGATAACGGCAACGGGCTTGGTGAAAGATATGGTTTCGTGTTTCATATTGCGGCAGCTAAGTTATCTTTAACGCGGTAAGGAAGCAATGTATTTTTGCTGTTTTGCGCCCAATAAAGTGTTTCTTGGAACAGTAATAACCTTTATATTTGTTACAAGCTTATGAGCAGAGAAGAACTAAAAGAGTTTTTGCATCGCAGAATTGATGAAGTTGATAGTGAAGAACTATTGAAGAAGGTGATATTTTGGCTCGATATCAATACAGGCTTGGAAGAGCCGTATGAGCTGACTAAGGCGGAGACGTTGTCAGTTCAGGAAGGGTTAGAAGATTATCGCAACGGCAATACGACTAGCCATGAGGACTTCAAAAAAGAAGTTAGGGGATAGCGTGGAAAATAATTTGGTCGGATAAGGCTAAGCAAAATGTTCGCGACATCAATTCTTACTGGATGGAACGAAATGGATCTGATGCGTATGCTATTAAACTTGAGGAAGCATTTTTTGATGCGACGGATAGTCTTGAGCAAACGCCTTACATTGGCAAAGCCACCGCTAGTTTAGAGAATATTAGGTTTCTTATCGTTAAGGAGTACAAGCTATTTTACTTAATTACGCAAACGGACATTGTTATTCTTTCCGTTTTCGATATGCGCCAAGACCCTGATAAAACCCCATATTAATTCCCTGTTCAATGAACCACCACGCCCAACAAGTTGCCGAGTTTCATAAGGCATTTGATATTCCTATTTTAGATAGTCCGCAAGTGCCCAACCAAGATCGCGTGAAACTTCGCGCACGATTGGTAGCCGAGGAAAGCCAAGAGGTAATAGAGGCAATGGAAAGCCGCAACCTGCAACATATAGCCAAAGAAATGACCGATTTGATGATTGTGTTGCACGGTGCTGCCTTGGAGTTTGGCCTGCAACATGTTATGGACCAAGTAATGGACGAAGTGCACCGCAGCAACATGAGCAAATTGGGCGCCGATGGCAAGCCCGTGTATCGCGCCGATGGTAAGGTTTTGAAAGGCCCCAACTACTCCGAAGCCGATTTAACATTTATTGGTTGATTATTTCTAACTGGTTATTGACATCTTTTTCCATCTTTGTTTGTTGTATGTTGAAACTAACTTAAAAAACACTATGAAAGCTATTGCAATTTTTTCTCTAAGTATCACAGCCTATTTAGTGGCCTATTTGTGGCCAAATGTTACCAGTCCCAATATTTACCAGTTTACCATGACCAGTATAGAAGGTAAGCCGGTGTCTTTGAAAAAATATGAAGGCAAGGTAATGATAATCGTAAACACCGCCAGCAAATGCGG
>CAIOSU010000285.1 GCA_903861055.1 uncultured bacterium | reverse complement strand
TTCCAGCTCCATGGTTGCTTTATCGGTTTCCACCTCGGCCAATAAGTCGCCAGACTTTACATTGTCGCCAACCTTTTTGTGCCAAGCCACTATCACCCCTTCTTCCATCGTATCGCTCATGCGCGGCATTCGTATCACTTCAGCCATAATTTTTAATTTGAAAATTTGAAAATTAGGTAATTTGGAAATGGTGTGTTTAGTAATGCAATTAAAAAGGGGAAATAAGTTCGACTTGAAAATTCTGGACTTAGCCAAAAATCATTTCCAAATTTTCAAATTTCCTCATTTTCAAATTGAATTAATATCCAAAAATCTCTTCCAATTTCAACTCCTTAACTGGACCCAATTGCTTGAGCACGTTAAAGTCGATGTCCTTTTTGTTCCCCAAAACTAAGAAAGTATAGTTTTTACCCTTGATGTTGGCGTCAAAAAAGTTTTTCAGTGCTGCTACATCCATGTTGCGTATGGCATCATAAATTTCTTTGTTCAGGTCATATTCAACCCCACGGTTGCGGGCACCCTCACGGCTCCAATAAATGTTAGCGCCTGTTGTGCGGCTGCTCTCAATCTTTTTCAATGCGGCATCTTTAGCACCTTTAAACTGGGCATCTACTTGCGGCATATCATTCATCAATACCATCATGGCATCGGTGGCATCGCCCAACTTATCGGCTTGTGTACCAATGTATGCGGCAATGTAATGCGACTCGGTGTTCAAGCGTGGCACACTTACATAGGAATAAGCTGAGTAAGCCAAAGCCTTAGCCTCGCGTATTTCTTGAAAAACGATTGACGACAAACCTGAACCGAAATATTCATTGAAGATATTGGTAAACGGCATCAGCGTTTTGTCAAACTTGGGGCCTTTGGTAATCAAATAAAGCTCTGCCTGCTTCATGTCATAATTTACAAAGTAAACCTGGTTTTTGTTTATCTCTAGTTCAGGGTAAACAACCGGTTTTGGATAGTCGGCCAAAGTAGCAGGCGATTTATGATATTGCTTGAGTACCTCTACTACCGTAGCTGGCTTTTGGGTACCGTAATAGAACATACGGTGCTTGAAACCGATTAGACCTTTCAATTTTTCGGTCAACTCTATACCTTTGAGTTGTTTCAAATCGGCTGTACTCAAATTGCGGGTAAATGGCGAAAGAGAGCCATACTTGGCATAATTTATCATGCCCCCGTTCAATATTGCTCCTTTGTTCTTTTTGTTATCCGAGCGTTTTTTCAATTCACCATCAATTTGGTCGGCAAGGGCCTTATCATCGGGCTGCACCGATGACAAAATGTGCTCAAACAGTTTAACGCCTTCGGTAAACGATTCATCCAAGCCACTCAAGGTGACATACACCCTATCTCGGCTCGTAAATACATCAAAACTCAAACCAAGTTTAAAAAACTCCTTCTGTAGGTCTTGTGCAGTAAACTTATCGGTGCCTAAGTAAGGCAAATACTCAATAGCTAAACCCAATTTCTGGTCGTTATCAGTACCCATATCAAAAATATAGTACAAGCTAAAAAGGCCATTCACATCGTTGGCTATGTAGCTCACCGGTATACCATTGCCAAGCGTTGTTTCAGTTATCAGCTTATCGTATTCTAAAAACTGGGCTGCTAACCTGTCTGAAGCTATGGTGTCAAAGTGGTTATAAAACGCCGAGGCTGTGTCGCGGTTCATTACCACTGGGGTAATTACCGGCTTCTCAACCTTGTGTCGGTTAGGGTCTTCGCCAAAGTTTTTATACACCGCTACATAGTTATCAGCAAACTTGGCTTTGGTCCAATCTACCAAATCCTGCTTTTTGATTTTCGACATTTCGTCCAACTCAAAAATATAGTCGCCCCAATTGGCTCCGCGAATAAAGGCATCTACAAAGTAATCGGCGCGGCTGCCATTGCTTTCCAATTCGCGCATTCGGTTAAGCTTCAAATTTTTGATGCAGGCATCAATCAACCAATCATCAAACTGCCCTTGTTTTACCAATTCAATTTGCGCTACCAATGAATCTTTTACTTGCTGCAAGCTCTGGCCTTCGCGGGGCTGACCATACAAGGTAAATGCGCTGTAATCTACCATTTCCACAATTCCTGCTGAAGCATCCAATACAGTTTGCTTTTGGTTAAGGTTCAAGTCAATTAAGCCTGCCTGCCCATTGCTCAACACTTCGCCCAACAGTTTGCCCATGATGGCATCTTTAGTGCCGGCACCATCCAAGCGGTAACCCACGCGCACATGCTCAGGCTGCACGCCGGTTACTGTTACTTCTGTAGATTTGGCCAACGGCTCCTCTTTGGTAAACGAGAAAGGCTCAACATCTTTCTTTTGCCATTTGCCAAAGTATTGGTCTATCATGGCAATGGTTTTGTCGGGGTCTAAATCGCCAGAAAGGCAAATAGCCATATTGTTGGGCACATAGTATTTATCAAAGTAGTTGTGTATGTTCACCATGCTCGGATTCTTCAGGTGCTCCCCTTCGCCAATGGTGGTTTGTGTGCCATAAGGGTGGTTCGGGAACAAGCCTTTGTACATTTCTTGCCACGATTTGCGGGTATCGCTATCCTCGCCTCGGTTAAATTCTTCGTACACCGTCTCTAACTCGGTATGGAATAGGCGCAATACCAAAGTTTGGAAACGCTCCGACTCCACCATCATCCATTTCTCCAACTCATTGCTGGGTATATCGTTTACATAAACTGTTTGCTCTACCCAAGTGTAAGCATTGGTGCCGATAGCTCCCAACGATGATATCATTTTATCGTATTCATTGGGCACGGCAAACTTAGAGGCCTCATGCGATAGGCTATCTATTTGGTGATAAAGGGCTTTTTTCTGCTCTGGGTCGGCAGTTTGACGGTGCTGCTCATACAAAGCACTTATTTGGTCTAGTACCACTTTTTCTGCTTCCCAATCGATGGTTCCCATTTTGTGCGTACCCTTAAACACCATATGCTCTAAGTAGTGGGCCAAACCTGTAGTTTCTTTCGGGTCTGATTTTGAACCGGCGCGAACGGCTATATAGGTTTGCACCCTAGGTTCTTTGGCATTTACGGTAAGGTATACTTTCAAACCATTGTCTAAAGTATAAATGCGGGCATCCAATGGGTCGTTGGGTACCGACTCATATTTGTATTTCGATTCAACAGCGGTTGTTTCCTTGTCGCCACAACCAACGGCAAACAAAGCAGGTAACAACAATAACAACAATAAACGGAGAGCATTGGATTTCATATTGGGTAGTATTATAAGTCGAATTTCAAGTCTAAGTTATCTTTTAATTTCAAAATAGCGGGATTCTTTTCCGCCATGAGGGCTAGTTTTTCTTTGCTGCTGAAAGCCTTACGAGGGGCATTTGCTTCGGCAAGGCTTCTGTCTACCTCTACTTCAACCACTAACCGCTGCACGGTCATATGGGCCATAATAAAATCGCGAAAAGCCATGCGCTCACCTTCAAACAAGTCGCGCTCTACGGTATTGCCCAACACCAATTTAACCTTACCATCTTGCAAACGATAAGCGCTGCGCTCCAACAAGCTTTGCATGCTTAACTTATTGTCGCTGCCGAGTTTTGCTTTAAAAGCAGCCCAAGCCGCCGCAAGTTTGGTTTCATCAATTACATCTAACGGAATGTTCTCATCCTCTTCTTCCTTCTTAGTGGCTTCGGGTTTGTTTTGTTTGGCTGATGATAAACTAAAACCGGTGATGCCACCTACCATACCCATGCCTCCGGTTGTTGGCATTGATTTAACAGGAGTTTGGGTTGCGGCTGGTTTTGGTATATCAGTAGTATTTTGAGCCGTTGGCACCACTGATGGTGTTGGGGCAACTGGCCTTGCAACAAGATTTGGGGAGGTGTCCGTTTGTGGCTGACTAACAGGCTTTTGCGCAGCGGGTTGCGGCGCTACCTGCTCAGTACTAGAGTTTTTTTTTGTGGCCTCGCCGTTTACGGCAAGTTGCATTGCGGTTGGCAAGTAGCACATCTTCATTATCGCCAGCTCTACATGCAGGCGCTTGTTTCGGCTGGTTTTAAAACTCACCTCGCATTGTGCGGCCAAATTCAGGGCATTAAGCAAAAAGCCCATCGGTATCAAAATGCCTTGCTGGTGGTAGCGGTCTTTCAAAATACCGCTTACCTCAAGCACTTTAATCGTTTCAGGGTCGCGGGCTACCATAAGGTTCCGGAAATGGTCGGCCAATCCGCCGATGAACATATCTCCTTCAAAACCTTTCCTTATAATCTCATCAAAACTCAACATTAAGCCTGTTAGGTCTTGTGTAAGCAATTGGTCGGTTATGCGGAAATAGTAATCGTAATCGAGTATGTTCAAATTTACCAACACACTATCATACGTGAGATGGCGAGTGCTATAATCCACCAACCTATCAAACAGCGAAAGCGCATCGCGAAGAGCGCCATCGGCCTTCTGGGCAATAATATGCAGGGCATTAGGGTCGGCAGTAATATTTTCCGTTTGACAAATACCCTCCAGGTGCTTCACCGTATCGTCAATGGTAATGCGGTTGAAATCGTATATCTGGCAACGAGAAAGAATGGTCGGGATAATCTTATGCTTCTCAGTGGTAGCCAAAATAAAGATGGCATACCCTGGGGGCTCTTCCAATGTTTTTAGGAACGCGTTGAAAGCTTGATTAGAAAGCATGTGCACCTCATCAATGATATACACTTTGTATTTGGCACCTTGCGGTGGAACACGCACTTGGTCTACCAACGATCTTATATCTTCAACGGAGTTGTTTGACGCAGCATCCAGCTCATATACGTTGAAGCTCTCATCAAGGGCTTTTTCGCTCTTCGGGTCGAAATTATCTACCTCTTGGGTAGAGTTTATCATTTGGGCAAGGATACGGGCGCAGGTAGTTTTGCCCACTCCGCGCGGACCACAAAATAGCAGCGCATGAGCCAAGTGCCCACTGCGTATGGCATTTTTGAGCGTGTTGGTTACACCCTCCTGCCCTACTACTTCTTCAAACTTCCTCGGGCGGTATTTCCGCGCCGATACAACATATTGCTCCATTAGGCGCAAAATTAATCAATTTTAGACACAAGATTCAAGACGCAAGACGCAAGACTTTTAAAAAATGGAAATAAGATTTTAGCCAAAATGAGAAATAGGAAATGACCAATACCAAACAACTATAAATTGTGCGTAACTACTGTTAAGTGTTCATTATTTTTTTCATATACTATGATGTATCGACTATGGACTACTTATCTTTGCAGCGCAATCAACAAATCCTCCCTACAATGAAAATACAAATGGTAATGTTCGACATGGCCGGAACCACCGTACATGACAATGATGACGTAAATATTTGCTTTCAAGCTGCCCTAAAAAGCACTGGCTTGCCTATTTCCCGTGACGATATTAATGCCGTAATGGGTTTGCAGAAGCCACTGGCCATCCGTTTGGTTTTGGAAAGCAAATTGACCGACCATAGCACCATTACCGAGGAGTATGTAAACCAGCTACACGATGTGTTTTTGAGCGAAACTATCAATTTCTACAAAAACGACCCCCGTGTAAAGGAAATTGAAGGTGCCAGTGATGTGTTCCGTGCGCTGAAGGCTGCGGGCATTAAAGTGGCTATTGACAGTGGTTTTAGTCGTGATATTATCGATACTATTATTGAGCGACTAGGTTGGGAACGTGATGGCTTGATTGACATTAGCGTAGCCAGCGACGAGGTGCCACAAGGCCGCCCAGCCGCATATATGATACAAAAAGCCATGGCTGCATTTGGCATTACCGACCCTAAAGCAGTAGCTAAAGTAGGCGATACCCCTGCCGACTTGAACGAAGGCTACAACAGCCAGACTGCCTACAACATTGGTGTGTTGAGCGGTGCTTGCACCCGTGCAGAACTGGAAGCACACCCGCATACGCATATATTGAACAGCATCAATGAAGTACCTGCGTTGGTTGCAGGTGTATTGGTTGATTAGTTTTAACGAATTAACCAATAACTAATTAACCAATCAACTAATAACCAATCAACCAAACCGCATGGAAACCACCCTTACCAAAGATAAATTACTATTTACCCCTGGCCCGCTAACCACTAGCATGACAGTAAAGCAAGCCATGCTTCGGGACTTGGGCTCTCGAGATATTGAGTTTATTAATACCGTGAAACAAGTGCGCAATGCCTTGTTAGTAATGGGCGAGGTGAGTCAAGCACAAGGCTACGAAGCCGTGTTGATGCAAGGCTCGGGCACTTTTGGTGTGGAGTCCGTTATCTCTTCGGCACTGCCGAAAGTGGGTGGCCATTTGCTGGTAATTATCAATGGCGCATACGGCGATCGTATTGCCAAGATGGCAGACGTGCACGGCATTACCAAAACGGTATTGAAATACGCCGAAGATGAGTATCCTTCTTTGGAAGACATTGATAGCACTTTAGAACAAAACCCAAGCATCACCCATGCTGTAGTGGTGCATTGCGAAACCACCAGTGGTATTTTCAACCCGATAAAAGCTATTGGCGAAGTGGTGAAAAAGCATGGCAAAACCTATATAGTAGATGCCATGAGCAGCTTTGGTGCAGTGCCTACCAATATAGCCGATAATCAAATCGACTTTCTGGTATCTTCATCCAACAAATGTATTGAAGGTGTGCCGGGCTTTAGCTTCTCTATCATTCAAAAGGATGCACTGAACGCCTGTAAAGGTAATGCCCGCAGCCTTAGCCTCGACCTATATGCCCAATGGGAGGGTTTGGAGCAAAATGGCCAGTTCCGTTTTACGCCGCCTACACACACCATTTTGGCCTTTTGGCAAGCGGTGCAAGAGCATACAGATCGGAAGAGCGTCGTGTAGGGAAAGAGTGTGCC
>CAIOSU010000284.1 GCA_903861055.1 uncultured bacterium | reverse complement strand
GCTTTAGGGCCAGTATTTGTAGCTCTTTTTATTTTTACGATTTAGGCAGGGAAAACAAGACCTTATTGAAGCTATATCCATTCGCTTTTATGGATGCCACGCTGAATTACTATATGAAACTAAAGCCACATGAGGCGTTAGAAGTTGTAAAGCCATTTATTGATGAAGTAAAAGACGTAAATGGGCTTCTGATTACTTTATGGCACAACAACTCGTTTAGCGAAGCCGATGAATGGACGGGATGGCGCAGCATGTACGAGCGAATGGTGGAATACATTAAGAGTTAATTGCGAATTTAGGGTTACTAGTAATAAGTGGTGGATTCAAGTTTGGATTGCAACACTAAAAAAATCTTCAAGTGTTTAGCAATAGATGAACAAAAAGTAACAGCGGCAGACCTTTGATGATCAAACTGCTGATAAATACGCTGTTTCATTTAGTAGTTCTTGCTCCGAAAATGCTGACACCTATCTTTGAAATTTTTAGTAATAAAGAATCTTCATCGGCCACAAATCTGGTACATTTTTTTGTGATACAAATCTCTTCGTTGTTACTTTACAAGTAATTAATACCAGCGCAACAGATGCCTTTGACATGCTGGTTAGCCAAAAAGCAAAGTGTGTAACCTGAACTTGCCAAACTGGTTCTGCCAAGCGCTGTGGTATAGCAGCTGATGTAGAAAATTTAATGGTAACTTAAAAGGGAAATGGCTGCACTTTCGGCAACATAACTACTCAGTATGTATCCCTTTGCATCCTCGTTCTAAATGCTAATAGTTATTGCCATTGGTTTGTAAAATGGTTTCGATAAATTTGCCTCTGTTAATTGTAGAAGTTTCATTGTTTCTCATCTCATATTTCATATCTCACATCTGCCCCAATGGTACACAACCTTAGCGAAAAACCATCACTTGTAGCCCATTATGTGGCCGAGCTGCGCGACGTATTGATTCAAAACGACCGCATGCGTTTCCGACGCAACATTGAGCGCATTGGCGAGTTGATTGCCTACGAGATAAGCAAAGAGCTGGAATGGAAAACCGTAGATGTGACAACGCCCCTAGGCACGGCGCCTTGTTTTCAGTTGGTAGACCAACCCGTGCTGGTAACTATTATGCGAGCAGGTTTGCCGTTGCACCAAGGCATCCTCAACTACTTTGACCATGCCGACAATGGCTTTATCGGTGCCTTCCGTGAGCACGACGACAAGGGAAACTTTACCATAAACATGGGCTATGTAACTTCGCCTGAAATTGACGGCAGGGTACTGATTGTTTGTGACCCAATGCTAGCAACTGGTGCTTCGCTGGCCCTTACCCTGCAAAAACTACTGACTATGGGTACGCCAAAGCAAATTCATGTGGTATGTACTATTGCCGCTACCGAAGGTGTTGACTACCTGCTAGCGCAGGTGCCGGGTATAACCATTTGGGCCGGTACCATTGATAAAGAGCTAAACGCCCACGGCTATATAGTACCAGGCCTGGGCGATGCCGGCGATTTGTGCTTTGGCGAAAAGATGCAGGCTTAGTTAATAAAGTACATAAACCTTAGGCCAACCACATTGTTCCTCAACTTGCCGCCATCGAGCGTAGTGCGTATGCCGCCTGAGCCACTGCCGCTATTGCTCACTGCAACCGCTGCAGGGGTAAGCGAGTAAGTATAGCGCAGGTTGATTCCGTAGCGTTTCTTTATCAAAAAGGTTACTCCTCCAACCACATCAAAAGTGGCCCGCTTAAAATCAACGTCTTGGGCCAAATTGTTCGGCGAAACGGTGCTTCTTACCAAGGTGTTCCATACAAAACCAACCCCAAATATGGCCTTATCCCTATCATTGTAGTGCACCATTACCGGCACTTCAATATAATCAAGATTCAATACCAATTTACGGCCATCGCGAATGGTTTCGTTCGATGAGCTTTTGGCACCGCGCATACTGTACAGTATCTCAAAACTGGCATTAAAACCTTTGGTAAGGTTTACATATGCCGCAGCCCCAGCATTGACGCCCACCTTGCGGAAACCCGCAATACCGTCGCCATCAACCTGGCTAATGTTCATGCCGCCTACCAAGGCTGCCCGCACAAAAGGCGGCTTTTCGTTGGGGTCGTCTTGGGGCTTTGGTTTCTGGGCCGCCAACGGCAATGCCAAAACAAGCGCAAAAAATATGCTGAGGTATAGTTTCATTACCAAGGGGAATGTTAATTTCGTTAATAACGTTCAAAAGGTATGTTCAAATATACAACAAGCACCCTAAAAAAATTAGAAGACCTCTGCAAAGAGGCCTCGTATGAGTTGCGCTACGAAAAAGGCAGTTTCAATGCCGGGCATTGCGTGCTCGAAGAGCGAAGGGTAATAGTTGTAAACCAATATTACACTATTGAGGCCCGCATTAACTGTTTGGTAGATATTATTGGTAAATTGGAGCTTGACAAAACCGCGCTTGGCGATGCCAGCCAAGCCGTGTACGAAAAAATTAAACAACAAACCCCCGCCAAGTGAGGCTTACATTTTTAGGTACCGGTACTTCGGGCGGCGTGCCCATGATTGCGTGCACCTGCCCAGTGTGCATCAGCACCGATGCCAAAGATAAACGCCTGCGCAGCTCGGTGATGATTGAGGCCGACGGCAAAACCTTAATAGTGGATACTGGCCCCGATTTTAGGCAACAAATGCTCCGCGAAAACGTGATGCGTGTGGATGGCATTATCTATACCCACTCGCACAAAGACCATACCGGTGGCCTTGACGATATACGGGCCTACAACTACGTGCTAAAGCGCGACATGCCCCTATACCTCGATGCATTTACGGAGCAAGAAATACGCGAGCAATATGCCTATATTTTCAGCCCGAACCCCTACCCAGGCATACCACGTGTGCAGTTGCACCGCATCAGCGGCGATGCGCCGTTTGTGGCCGAGGGCATACCCGTAATACCTATTAAGGCCCTGCACCACCAAATGCCCGTGCTGGGTTTTAGGTTTGGCCACATTACCTACATTACCGATGCCAACTACATTGCCCCCGAAGAAATTGAAAAGATAAAAGGCACACGCATACTCATACTCAATGCCCTGCGCCGCGAGCAGCACATATCGCATTTTACGCTACAGCAGGCCATTGAACTCATACAGCACATAAAACCCGAACGCGCCTACCTTACCCACATTAGCCACCAACTGGGCACATACAACGACGTGAGCCAAGAACTACCCGACGGCATCTTTTTGGCCTATGATGGTTTGAAAGTGGAATAACCAAGTGGAATAGCCACTCAAGCCGCCGTTTAGCACCAAATACCCATTAATATCGCAAAATTGGTAACTTTGTGCGCTAAGCCTATATGGAAATAATAATTCTTCTAGTTCTAATTGTCATCAATGGCGTATTCGCCATGGCTGAAATTGCCTTAGTATCTTCCCGAAAATCGAGACTCGAACAGCTGGCCGCCAAAGGCAGCACCGGCGCTATGACTGCACTTGAGCTGCTCAAAGACCCTGAAGACTTCCTCTCTACCGTACAAATAGGTATTACCCTTATCGGCATTTTCGCGGGTGCTTATGGTGGTACCGCCCTAGCCGACGACCTTACCCCCATATTG
>CAIOSU010000283.1 GCA_903861055.1 uncultured bacterium | reverse complement strand
GCAACTGGTGATACAGGTCCTACAGGTTTAACAGGCGCAACTGGTGCAACTGGTGATACAGGTCCTACAGGTTTAACAGGCGCTACAGGTGCCACAGGTGATACAGGCCCTACAGGTTTAACAGGTGCTACTGGTGCAACAGGCGCTACAGGTGCCACAGGTGATACAGGTCCTACAGGTTTAACAGGTGCTACTGGTGCAACTGGCTCTACAGGTGCAACAGGTAATACAGGCGCTACTGGCTTGACTGGTGCCACAGGTGCTACAGGTTTGACAGGTGCAACAGGAGCTACTGGTCCTATCGGTTTGACAGGTGCAACTGGTGCTACAGGTAATACAGGCGCTACTGGCTTGACAGGTGCCACAGGGGCTACAGGTTTGACAGGTGCAACAGGAGCTACTGGTCCTATCGGTTTGACAGGTGCCACTGGTGCTACAGGTAATACAGGCGCTACTGGTTTGAATGGTGCTACTGGTGCAACTGGCCCTGCTGGTCCTACAGGTGCAACTGGCACAGCAGGTGTTACAGGAGCTACTGGCACAGCTGGTGCAACCGGTGCCACAGGTGCTACTGGTGCCACTGGAACAGGTGCTACCATTCGTAACGCCAGAGGTATAACTGACGTATCGTTGAACCAAGCTGGCGGCTATGTTGATATGCCTGATATGACCCTAACCTTTACCCCAACTAAATCAAGCGTACTAGTTCACTTTTCTGCAGCGGGTACTTATGCTGGCATATTTACCGAAGCACAAGGACTAGAATTCCGCATTCTTGTAAACGGTGCAACTGTGCAAAGCGCGGGTACTGCAGCGTTAGTAGGTGGTTATAACGACTTCTTTGGAGAAGCCAACAACATATGGGGTGGTGGGCTTTCAGTTGTAGTTCCAGTTACTATCGGTGTAGGTACTACTATCAAGGTGCAGTGGAATTTCAATAGCATTTATAACAATACGGTTTTCTGCTACCCTGCAACACAAAACCAGGCTAACAGGAACTTAATCATTGTTGAGTAGTAATTAATATTAGGAGGACTAGCTTATGAAAGCTTTATGTATAACACTATTAATGGCAGGCATTACTTTCGGTGCTATGGCGCAGCAAAAACCAGGGGATAACACCCGCACGGTTACATTTGATTCGCCCGAGCCTACTGTAAAAGTAAATGCAGATGCTCCGGGAAACACTACCCCTGCCATTAGGGTAGAATATGTTAGTCCAGAGCCAACTGTTAAAGTGATAAAAACAACCAATCCAGCTGCTGTTGGTGCCCCTCGTGTGGAGTTTACTTCACCTGAGCCAACGGTAAACACAGTTTCTGGAAAGAAAGACGACGAATAGTATCAATTCTGGCCGAGGGCTAAAACCCCTGGCCAGAAATACTGTAAAGAATATTGCTTCTCGGCTGAAGCGAAGATTGAATAATTTGATTTGGCATTTAATTAACTAATGAACATGAGCCAAAAGACATTTAATATCACCAAGAATACCTTGTTTAAAGCATGCTCTGGTGCAGTACTTACTACAGCGTTGCTTTGCGGAACTTTTAGTTCCACAGATGCACAGGTTTTGGTGAAAAATAACGGTGCAATTTTTGCTATCAAACCAGGGGCTACGGTTATCGTAAAAACCGGTTCGGTAGAAAATGATGGACTGGTAGATAACGGAGGTACCTTTATTATCGAAGGTGACTTTATTAACCAAGATACTGCCAATGGCGGTGGTACAGTGGGTTTTTACCAAGTGCAAGAGGACTGGGTAAACAACGGAAGCTTTCAAGCCGATCAGAGTGAAGTACAATTGTATGGTGCCAACCAGTTGATTACAGGTGCTAATGCCACTACTTTTTATGATTTAACGTTGACAGGTACTGGCGTTAAAACTCAAACGATAAATGCTACAGTTACTGATACCTTAGCATTGAACGATCGTGAATTGGCGACCGGCGTGTTTAAGATGTTCGTTACCAATACCGCTACAGGTGCAATTACTCGCTCAACCGGTTATGTTAGTAGCTTGGGTGCTGGTAGGTTGTCTCGCGACATGGCTAGCAACGGCCTATATTTGTTCCCTACAGGATCAAATGTTGGTGTTACTCGCTACCGTCCTTTGGAGGTTACGCCTTCAACCCCCAATGCTCAAACATTGGAAGTTAGGATGGCTAACGTGAACGCCACCACCGAAGGTTTCAACATTAACACCAAAGAGATCGATCTTTGTGAAGTTAACGACTTGTACTACCACCTTATTGGTCATAGTGCTGGTGCCACTGACGATGTAGCACTTGCTTTGTATTATGATTTGGGTGCGGATGGTACCTTCAAAACAGCTGCTCACTGGCAAAACTTGCCACAATGGGAAGATATTGGACCTACAACAGCAGGTCTTTCTGGTGGTTTGAACTCGGTTACCGTTCCAGCTTGGAATGTATTTAGCCCAGAGGCATTTGCCCTTGCAAACGGCAACCCAGTAATTGATACCAACTCAACCGTTACAGATGTTTCTTGCTTTGGTTTGAGCGATGGTGCAATTGATTTTACCGTTTTGGATGGTACAGATTTGACCTACACTTACACCCCAGCAGTAGGTGCTGGCCCTGGTGCTACCAACCTACCTGCCGGAACTTATACGCTTGTGATTACTGATTCGGTTACTGGTTGTAACCGCGATGCAGTACCTTACACCTTTGTAGTTGACCAACCGTTGGAAATCCAAATTGACTCGGTTGTAACAGATGCAAACTGTAATGGCCTTGCTACGGGTGCTATCGCTCTTACCGTTACCAATGCTGGTGGTGGTGTAGGTAGCATTAACTGGACTGGGACTAACCAAACTGGTGCGAATATAACTGGCCTAACTGCTGGTACTTACACTGCTACCGTGTTGGATAACAACGGTTGCCAAAAAACCAGTGTTGTTGAAGTTGCCGAGCCAGATGCGCTTGTTGTTGACCCTACCATTTCTTCTGCTACTTGTAATGCTGAACAAACCGGTTCAATTGTGTTGGATGTGACTGGTGGAACCGGCGCTTACAACTACGCTTGGTCAAGTTCAGCAGACGATTCACTACCAACGCTTAGTGGTATTGGAGCTGGTACTTATGACGTAGTAGTTACTGATGCCAACGGCTGTACTGATAGCCTTTCGGGTTTGGTAGTAACTGAACCAGATTTACTTACTTTGATTGCCAGCAACGACACAACAATACCTGCTACGTACACCGCTACGGTTGAAGTGCTTTCTACTACTGGTGGAACAGGTGCTTTGACCTACGAGTGGACTCCTGGCGCGACCTTGGCAGATGCTACTGCTGCTGCTACCACTGCTTCGCCTATTGAAACTACTACTTACCTTGTAACTGGTACTGATGATAATGGTTGCAAAGCTCAAGATACAGTGGTTGTTCGCGTAGACTTTGACCTAGTGGCAATACCTGATGGCTTCACACCAAATGGTGATGGTATTAATGATGTATTTACCGTTCACTACAGCGATGCTATTGAATTGGTTGAGTTGAAAATATTTAACCGCTGGGGACAGCTAGTTTACGAAACTAACGATTGGAACGGCACCTACAAGGACAAAGAACAACCGATGGATACTTATGTATACCAAGTGGTTTTCAAATTGCCTGACGGTACTACTTCTAATTACTCTGGTGATTTCCTTTTAATAAGATAAAAATATAGCCATGAAATTTAACAGGCTTATCTGTTTAATATTGGTAATGTTCATTGGTGGCTCATTGGCCGCTCAAGATGTCCATTTCTCACAGTTTTATAATGCCCCATTGTTGCTCAACCCAGCTTATACTGGTAAGATTAACGGTACTTTCAGGGCTGGCGTAATTTATCGTAACCAGTGGTTTGGCGGTACAAACAACCGTACTACTTTTTCAACGCCAATGGCATCTTTTGATTTGCCAATACGCTTGAAAAACGGTGATGCAGTTGGTGTTGGCGGATACTTTATCAATGACCGCTCTAGCGGTGGTTTGTTGAGCCGAGTGCAGGTGGTTGTTGCTGGAGCGTATCATAAAGCTTTCGGAGAAGATAAAAATCATTCACTATCCTTGGGCTTCCAAGCAGGCTTTAATCAGCGTAGGGTTGATAGGGCAGGTATGAACTTTAGCACCATGCTTGCTGCTGATGGTTATAGCTTCGATCAAAGCTTGCCTAGTCAAGAGAATTTCGGCCGTTCAACCAACAATTTTGATGTAAACACTGGTTTGGCTTGGAGCTCGAAAGTAAGTGAGAAGTTTTATTTCTCAGTTGGCGTATCTGCTTATAACTTAATTACCCCGTACAACACATTCAATCCGGCTGGCGAAGATAATATGCGCCGCATAACTGGTACAGCTAGCGTTGATGTGCGTTTAACTGACAAGTTTAGCTTGATGCCATCGGTAATTTATCAAAACCAGGCCAAAGCACAAGAAACAAACCTAGGTTTAGCTGGTGCTATTGATTTCAGCAAAGACTTTGTATTGTTTGCAGGTGCATACTACCGTGTGAAGGATGCCGTAATACCATATCTAGGAGCTGATTACAAAGGTTTCCGCCTTGGCTTGAGCTATGATATAAACGCTTCTTCTTTGAATCGCATTGAGAACAAGAAGAATGTAGGAGCAGTTGAGTTTTCTTTGATGTACGTTGGCCGTTATATTGCGCTACCAGGTGTTAATCCAGCCCTTTACTGCCCGCGCTTTTAATTAGGGGTACTATACTTAACACATCTTACCAACCAACCACCATGAAGCGGATTCTAATTGCGCTAAGCCTTTTTTTTGTCTCTACCGGGATGATAAATGCGCAAGACAAAGGCACAACTGCTGATACCATAAAATTGCCTTACAAGCATAAAGTGAAATATGCAGACAAGCAATTAGATGCAGGAAACTACTTTGATGCGCAAGACCTTTATCAAGGACTTAATGCAAAAAAATCTAACGATTTAAAAGTATTGTACAAGCTAGCAGAAGCATACCGCTTATCTAGGGATTACAAAGCAGCGGAAGCTGGCTACAAATTGGTGATTGATAACGACGAAGCTAAGTACCAAGAATCGTGGTACTATTATGCTTTGATGCTGCAAATGAACGGTAAGTATGCCGATGCTAAAACAGCATTTGACAAGTTCAAAAGTGAAAAGGCAGGATCAGGTGATAAAGCTTTGCTGAAGTATGCACAATTACAATCTGACGCCTGCGCTTGGGCCCTATCTGCCACTCCAGCGACTTACAAAGTTGAGCACTTAAATGAGCCAGTTAACCGCAACAAAACGGACTACGCACCTCGCGTTTCGGGCAATACACTATACTTCTCTTCAATCAATAGTGATTCATTGTTGAACTCAGGGTTATGGGCTGCTGGCCAAATGCAATCGCATGCTTATACTGCTACCTTGTCAAGTAATGGTTGGAGCAATGTAACGCCACTGCCAAAACCTATTAATGAAGCTGGCAAACACACTGGCAATGCATCCGTTACCGCTGATGGTAAGCGCATGTATTTTACTATTTGTGCAGCGATGGCCGAGAATAAAATAGCTTGCAAAATTTATGTTTCTGCGCTGGATGATAAAGGGGTTTGGAGTAAACCTAAAGCCTTAGGCAAGTCAGTAAACGATGAAGGTAGCGACAACACACACCCTTCGGTAGCTAAAACTGAGAATGGTGCAGATGTATTGTATTTTGCCAGTAACCGTGCTGGAGGCAAAGGTGGATTTGATATTTATAAAGTGGATGTAAAGCTTACCGGTACTGCTGGCACCGCAATTAATTTAGATGCCTCGGTAAATACAGAGTGGGACGAGATTACTCCCTTCTACTACGAGCGCAAAAATGAGTTGTTTTTTAGCTCTAATGGTCGTTTCGGATATGGTGGTTACGATAACTATTCATCAGCACTTACTGCAGATGGTAAATATAGTGAAGCTGAAAATTTAGGCGCTCCGCTTAACTCATCGGCCGATGATATGGGTTATGCCTCAGGCGAGGATAAGAAGTTGTTTTACTTTGTTTCGAATCGCGTGGGAATTATAGGTGATAAGAGCGAAACTTGCTGCGACGATATTTTTAAAGGCGAGAACATTTTTAAACCTACTTTGGCAGTATCTGGTAATATCCTTGAGCGCATTGACTCAACCGAACAGAACCCACTTGCTGGGGCCCGTGTAGAAGTGTATGATATTACCGATGGCATTCCTAAATTGGTCTATGCCGATTCATTAGGCAATAGTGAGTTCTTCTATCCTTTGGAGGTGGATAAGAAGTACAGCCTTAAATTTAGCAAAAAGGACCACTTTACCGCTCACCATACCATTAGTACCATGGATTTGGAAGCTAATGATACTATGAACTATACCGCTACTTTGGATAAGATTATCATTAACAAGACGTATAAGCTTTCTAAGATTTTTTATGAGTACAACAGTGCTAAATTGACAGCGGAATCGGAAGCTACGTTGGATACTTTGTATGGATTGCTAAAAGAAAACCCTGATTTAACCATTGAACTAAGCGCGCACACCGATAGTATTGGTTCGGCTAGTTACAACTTGGACCTATCTCAGAAACGTGCCCAAAGTTGTGCCGACTACTTGATAGCTAAGGGCCTAGATGGTAGCCGAGTTACTCCTATCGGTTATGGTTTTACATTGCCTGTAGCACCTAACACCATTGCCAGGAAGGACAACCCAGAAGGTAGAGCCTTGAACCGCCGTACAGAGTTTAAAGTGCTCGATGGAAAATTGAAACAGAAAGGGGATAAGTTGATTTTAGACTAACCGCTTTGCACAATATATACAGGGCCCTTCCAGTTTTTGGAGGGGCTTTTGTTTTTAGTGGACTGCTGTCCGTAAAAATGTCCTAATTTTAGCCTACAACATTAACTGCATGATGGAGTTAAAAGCACATAACCTGGTAAAAACCTATCGCGGCCGAAGGGTAGTGAACGATGTATCGTTTGAGGTAAAGCAAGGCGAGATTGTTGGCTTGCTGGGCCCAAATGGTGCTGGCAAGACCACCAGTTTTTATATGGTAGTAGGGCTTATAAAAGCGGAACAAGGTAAGGTAACCCTAGATGGGGAAGATATTACTTCAATGGCCATGTACCGCAGGGCGCAGTTGGGTATAGGCTATTTGCCTCAAGAAGCATCGGTTTTTAGAGACCTTTCAATTGAGAATAACATACGCGCCATATTGGAAATGACCCCGCTGAGCAAAGAAGAACAGGCAATTCGGCTTGAGACTTTAATCTCGGAATTTGGCCTGAACCACGTGAGGCACAACAAAGGGCTGATACTATCCGGTGGAGAGCGCAGGCGTTGCGAAATTGCCCGTGCCCTGGCCACCGACCCTAAGTTTATATTGCTCGATGAGCCTTTTGCGGGTATTGACCCCATAGCCGTAGAAGATATACAGCGCATTGTTGCCAAGCTTAGGCAGAAGAACATTGGTATACTTATAACCGACCACAACGTGCAGGAAACCCTATCGATAACCGACCGGGCCTATTTGCTATTTGAAGGTAAGATATTGAAATCGGGCACGGCCGAAGAGCTATCGCAAGACGAACAGGTGCGGAAAGTGTATCTCGGCCAGAATTTTGAACTGCGCGGCAAGCGTATATTTAACGACGAAGAACTACGTTAACCTGCCATGAGCCCCGTTCGTTCGCTAATTAATACAGTAACCACTGCCTTCATCAGGCGGCGATTAGCGGATATGCAGGTGTATATGGAGCATCCGGCAGCAGCGCAGCAGCGTCTGTTTAAAGAGCTGATAGATACTGCAAAAGATACCGAATGGGGTAAGCAATATGAATACAGTAGTATAGCCACCACCCAAGAATACGCCCAGCGGGTGCCCGTGCAAGACTATGATGCCATAAAACCTTGGATTGAACGGGTAATGGAAGGGCATGCCAATGTAATGTGGCCTGAACGCATACAGTGGTTTGCCAAGTCGTCGGGTACTACGAGCGATAAGAGTAAGTTTATACCAGTAAGCCCAGCATCGTTAGACCAGTGCCACTTTAAGGGTGGCCGCGATGCCATGAGCGTGTACTGTAGCTATTACCCCGAGACCAAAATATTTACGGGCAAAACCCTAGTGCTGGGCGGCAGCCACAAAATCAATCACCTCGATTCCGGCTCCAGGTATGGCGATGTGAGTGCAGTGATGCTAGAAAACCTGCCTTTTGTGGCCGATGTGTTCCGTACGCCGGAGCGCTCCATTGCCCTTATGGACGAATGGGAGAGCAAGATTGAAAAGATGGCCTTGGCCACGATAAACGAGCACGTAACCCAAATTGCGGGTGTGCCGTCGTGGACCATGGTGCTCATTAAAAAGATATTTGAGCTGACTGGCGAAACCGACCTGCGTGCCGTGTGGCCCGACTTGGAACTGTTCTCGCATGGCGGGGTGAGCTTTGCGCCATACCGCACCCAATACCAACACGCCATACCGCATGCCGATATGCACTACCTGGAGACGTACAACGCCTCTGAGGGCTTCTTTGCGCTGCAAGACGACCCTACACGCAACGATATGCTGCTGCTGCTGGATAATGGCGTGTATTTTGAGTTTGTGCCGATGGACGAGCTGGGCAACGAACACCCAAAAACCTTGGGCATTGATGAAGTTGAAATAGAAGGCTTATATGCGCTGGTAATAAGCACCAATGCGGGCCTTTGGCGCTATTTGCTGGGCGATACCGTGCGCGTGACCAGCCTACAACCCTTCCGGATACAGATTGCAGGTAGGGTGAAGCACTACATTAATGCTTTTGGCGAGGAAGTGATGGTAGACAATACCGACCAAGCCCTAGCCAAAGCCTGTGCCGAAACAGGTGCCCAAGTAACCGACTACACAGCAGCCCCGGCCTTTACTACCGATGGACAAGGCTACCACGAATGGTTGGTAGAGTTTGATACCCCACCGAGCGATATTGCCGCCTTTACCGAAGCCCTTGACCGCCACTTGCAGCAGCTCAATAGCGACTATGAAGCCAAACGCTACAAAAACATGGTGTTGCAGCCCATTAAATTGCACGTATTGCCTAAGGGCACTTTCTTCAATTGGTTGCGCAGTAAAGGTAAGTTGGGCGGCCAACACAAGGTGCCACGCCTGAGTAATGAGCGCACGTATTTAGAAGAGATATTGGCATTGGTTGCCTGAGGTTACTCCCAGAATTTCCACCACTTTTTGTTGCTGAAACCGATGTACAAGGTGTCCTCCTTAACCATTAACGGATAGGTGGGCACGCGGTAGCCCTCGCCGGTGGTGTTTTTGCCTGTGCGCATATCAAACTTGATGCGGTGTATGGGGCACACCACATGGCCCGCCTCATCGCACCAGCCCTTGCCCAATGAGGCACCAGCGTGGGGGCAAGTATCGTGCAGGGCAAAGTATTCGCCATCCAATTTACCCAAGCAAACGGGCTTGCCATCTATCTTAAGGGCCAGCACTTGCCGCTTGGCAAACATTTGCTCCAGCTCCCAAAGCTCAAACAGGCGGTTCCAGGTGTAGGTTTCTTCGGTGGGCATAGCGCTAAGATAGGGGTTTTGTTGCGGTGGCAAATTGATTACCCAAAACGGAGTTTACATTTACAAGATATTTGTGGATGGGCAACTAAAACATACGGATAAGCTCGTAAATATATTAACAAAAACAACCTATCGAAACAGCACATACAACCTTATGTGCCGTTTCATTATCTTTATTCGGTATGAGATATTTAATTGTGTTGTTTTGCTTGCTCCACTTATCTATTCCCATGTTAGGGCAATTGAAAAATGATGTTAATTGGGTTTTTGGTGTTGACTCGAAGATTAGCTTTACGGATACTGGTATTGTTGTCGGAACTAGTGTGTGCAACAATAGAGAGATTTCTGCTAGCTTTTCCAACAGGGATGGCGGTTTATTATTGTATGTGACGAATGACTCAATCAATTACGAAGGGCCAATTGACGTCAAGGACCTCTCAAATTTAGTTATCGATAATGGTGAATCCATCTATACATATTCGTCAAACTCTCAAGGAGCAGTTTTTATTCCCACATCGGAAAACCCGAATCGTGTATATCTTATAGTTACAGGTAGCCCTGATATATTTACCTCTTGTGGAGGCACCGTAATTTGTAATAACATCTATTATTCCGCAATAGATTTGGACGAAAATGGGAGAGCTATTATCTCAGAAAAAAATTCTTCTTTAGGCATTCAATTTGCCGATGAGCGACTTATGACTGTAAAACATGCAAACGGCAAAGATTGGTGGATACTATCGCACAAGATGGGAGATGCGACAACTACAGGTTGCAGTAATACATTCATCAGGTTGTTATTTGACAAGGACGGAATAAGTGTACAGAATAGCCAAAATGTCGGTTCATTATTATGTGATTGGGAGTCAATAATGGGAGAATATGACATTTCTCGAAATGGTAATTTCCTTTCAATTGCATACGGGGGAGATGAGTTGATTGATATTTATACAATCGATCGCTGCACCGGAACATTAAGACATTTTACCACGCTCAATATGCAATATACTTCGCCATATGGTGTCTGTTTTTCTCCAAATGAAAGGTACTTGTATTTAACCAGTGAGGATACACTTTACCAATTCGATTTACAGGCAACTGGTGCCATAATAAACTCAAAGGTGATTCTGGATAGCAACCTGCCCACCGGAGGACAGTTGCAATTAGGCCCTGACGGGAAGGTCTATATGGCCCAGGTTTTCAAGCCTTATTTAGGTGTAATAAATAGCCCTGATTCGGCAGGTCTTGCTTGTAATTATGTATACAATGGTTTAACTCTGGCACCAGGAACTTACTCCATATATGGTCTCCCCAACATGCCCAACTACAACCTTGGCCCACTGCCCATATACCAAGCCAGTGCAGGGGTGGATACTTTCTATTGCCAAGGCGACAGTACCATCAAAGCCCTGCCCATTGGCGGTGATAGTTTACCTAACATAACCTACCAATGGCGACCTGCACCGGGCATTGATACCCTAACTGCCCGCACCCAGCTTGTAAAACCCAGCCAGAGCCGCTGGTACTATGTAACCATTACCGATACATCCTACATAGGCCCCTCGTGCAATAGTAGGTTGGATAGCGTATATGTTGAGGTGAGGGTGTGCACAGGCATCACCGAAACCCCAACCCTTCAAGCCAAACTCTACCCCAACCCCACTACCGGCACGCTAACAGTAGAGCTGCCCAGTGCCGCTGGCGGCATATTCACGTTATACAACCTCTTGGGGCAGCGGGTTTTGGAGGCCCCCCTCACAAGCAAAAGCACCGTGCTGGATATCGATGCCTCCCCAGGCATCTACCTTTACCAAATATTCATCGATAGGCACCTGCAGAATGGGAAGTTGCTGGTGGAGTAAAGAGAGCATTCGTGTTCGTTTATTGGGCTTTATATCCTTACACCCCAAATCTTCATACTTGATACTCAATACTTGATACTTATACCCGTCTCAATTGCGTAACTTTGCAACCGATTTTGAGCAACCGATGTTATAAGTGCCATGGCTGAAACAGAAACCCTGCAGAGCGGCGCGTCCGTAATAGATTTAGACCCTAAAAAGTACATCATCATCAAAGGCGCCAAGGTGCACAACCTGCGCAATGTTGATGTGGCCATACCCCGCAACAAGCTGGTAGTGGTTACGGGTGTGTCGGGTTCGGGCAAGTCGTCCATTACCATCGATACCCTTTTTGCTGAGGGCCAGCGCCGCTATGTAGAGAGCTTGAGCAGCTATGCGCGCCAGTTTTTGGGCCGCATGAACAAGCCCGATGTGGAGTACATAAAAGGCATTTGCCCTGCCATTGCCATTGAGCAGAAAGTAAGCACCCGCACCACCCGCTCAACTGTTGGCTCGCTTACAGAGATATACGATTACCTGC
Source organism: uncultured bacterium (assembly GCA_903861055.1). Classification (GTDB taxonomy): domain Bacteria; phylum Bacteroidota; class Bacteroidia; order Chitinophagales; family CAIOSU01; genus CAIOSU01. Next base: position 2,766 of record CAIOSU010000283.1, on the reverse strand, counting down.
GCTTGTTGTATGCCCGCATGGGCCGCACCTACTCACCCATATCGGGCGAGGAAGTAAAGAAACATACCGTGGACGATGTAGCCAGCTACGTAATGGGCTTGGAGGAAGGTGCCAAAGTGCAGGTATTGATACCGATGGCGCACCACGATAAAGCCAACCTAGAAAAAGAGCTACAACTATTGGTGCAAAAGGGCTACAGCCGTGTGGCCGATGAAGCGGTGGTGTATAAGATTGACGAATTGCTGGAGGATAAAGCCCTCTATAAAACCTATAAAGACAAGGATACCAAGTTTGTATTAATTGACCGCCTAGTGGTAAAACACGGCGAGGACGAAGACGAAACCCGCATGCGCATTAGCGACTCGGCACAAACGGCCTTTTTTGAGAGTTTGGGTATCTGTGTAATTGAGGTATTGGGCCACGGCAAGCGAGAGTTTAACAACCTGTTTGAGTTGGATGGGATGCGCTTTGAAGAGCCAACCCCACACTTTTTCAATTTCAATAGTCCGTTTGGGGCATGCAAAACCTGTGAGGGCTTTGGTTCGGTAATGGGCATTGATGAAGATTTGGTGGTGCCCGACAAAAACATGTCGGTATACGAGGGGGCCATTGCCCCTTGGCGTGGCGATAAAATGGGCGAGTGGCTGAAACCGCTGGTAAAGAATGCTTTGGCCATGGATTTCCCCATCCACCGCTCGTATAAATTCCTAACCGACGAGGAGAAGCAATTGGTTTGGAAAGGCAATAAGTACTTTGAAGGGTTGGATGCCTTTTTTGCCTACCTAGAAGAGAATGCTTACAAAATACAGTACCGCGTAATGTTGAGCCGCTACCGTGGCCGCACCAAATGCCCGGAGTGCGGTGGTTCTCGCTTGCGCAAGGATACACAGTACGTGAAGATTGGTGGCCGAAACATTGCTGAGCTGCTTTTGATGCCCGTAGAGAACCTATGGGAGTGGTTTAATGGCTTGGAGCTGAGCCAGCACGACCAACAGATTGGCAAACGTATATTGATTGAAGTAAACACCCGCTTGGGTTTGATGTTGGAGGTGGGCCTGCCATACCTTACCATGAACCGCGTGAGCAATACCCTTTCGGGTGGCGAAACGCAGCGCATAAATCTTACGCGCACGCTAGGTAGTAACCTTACCGACTCATTGTATATACTGGATGAGCCGAGCGTAGGCTTGCACCCACGCGATACCAAACGCTTGGTGGGCGTGCTGGAGCGCTTGCGTGACCTTGGCAATACCGTGGTAGTGGTGGAGCACGAAGAAGAAGTAATGCGTGCGGCAGATTATATAGTAGATATGGGTCCGCGTGCCGGCAGATTGGGCGGCGAAGTGGTTTTTCAAGGCGATTATGCCGATTTACCATCGAGCAAACGAAGCCTTACCAGCCAATACCTGAACGGGATATTGCAAATACCGACCCCAACTACCCGCCGCAAAAGCAGCAACAAGATAAAACTGACGGGCGTAACCCAACACAACCTGAAGGATGTGAGCATTGAGATACCGCTAAACGCCCTCACGGTGGTTACGGGGGTATCGGGCTCGGGCAAAACGACTTTGATAAAGCAGGTGTTTTACCCAGCATTGAACCAGTTTTTGGGCGGTGCGGGCGAGAAACCAGGCGCTTACGAGGAGCTTACGGGCGACTTGAAGCAGATTGATGTGGTGGAGTTGGTGGATCAAAACCCGATTGGCAAATCATCGCGAAGCAACCCGGTAACGTACATTAAGGCTTACGATGCCATTAGGGAGCTGTTCTCGCATGTGCAACTATCCCGTTTGCGTGGCTTTAAGCCAAAGCACTTCTCGTTTAACGTAGAGGGTGGCCGCTGCGAAGTATGCAAAGGCGATGGTGAAATTGTAGTAGAAATGCAATTCCTAGCCGATGTGCACTTGGTATGCGAAGAATGTGGTGGCAAGCGTTTCAAAGAAGAAGTACTGGAGGCCCAATACCGCGGCAAGAGCATATTTGATGTGCTTGAAATGAGCGTTGATGAAGCCATTGAGTTTTTCGATAAAGAGAAAGACATCCGAGAGCGGTTGCAGCCGTTGCAAGACGTTGGTTTGGGCTACGTAAAGTTGGGACAAAGCAGCAGCACCCTATCGGGTGGTGAGGCGCAAAGGGTTAAGCTGGCTTCGTTTTTAGGTAAAGGCCATAGCGGCAACCGTGTACTCTTTATCTTCGATGAGCCTACTACGGGTCTGCATTTCCATGATATTGCCATTCTAATGAAAGCCTTTGATGCTTTGATAGATATAGGCCATACCATTATCGTTATCGAGCACAACGTAGAGGTTATCAAAAATGCCGATTGGGTCATCGACCTCGGCCCCGAAGGCGGCGCCCCTGGCGGCGAACTGCTATACCAAGGCACCCCAGAAGGCTTGGTAAACGTGGAGCGCTCGTACACCGGTCAGTTTTTGAAAGGGAAGCTGTAGTTATTTACGATTTCAGATTTGCGAGGTACGATTGAGGTGAATTGTATTGGTGTGTAGTGATGAGCCTTTTAAAAAGGCGTGTCATCCTGTCTCGTTTGAAACGAGATCGAAGGGTGCGCGCGATTGCATACCCGCCGTAGCTTTTTTAGCGGAGGTGGGCATGTTGGGGTGAGTATTGCAGCTAACTTAACGACTTTTCGCTAATTTCATCCCCATGAAGCTGTATTATGTATATATACTTCGGTGTGCAGATGGTTCCTATTATACTGGTATTACCAATGATGTAGATAGAAGGGTAAATGAACATAGATCG
>CAIOSU010000282.1 GCA_903861055.1 uncultured bacterium | reverse complement strand
TGGTTATTCAGCGCTTAACTCAGAGCATTGAACGTTTAGAACAGAACGTGAATAGGATGGCTGATATGTCGGATGTGGCACAACTTAACGACCAAGTAGAAAAGATGCGCCAATCATCGGAGATGTTTGAGCAAGAAATTTCTAAGCTCAACACCAGCATTTCGCAGATGAACTCATATTACATGCGAATGCTTGAAGTAATGGGGAATAAATCCCAAGCTTAATCATTTCTACCCCGATTGGGTTCAAATAAACCGAAGCAGGAAACATGAAAACCTCTAATCCATTAAGGCAGAAGCTTATCAATATGATGTATTTGATACTCATAGCGATGATAGTACTGAATCCTGCGTTGGAGTATATTGATATATTTACCGACTTAAATAGGTCGTTAGAGTATGCCAACGTGCGCCTCGATCAAAGAAATTCACTTACAGTAGCTACCTTAGAAACCTTTAAAAACCTTGACCCTGAAAAGTACGAAGGCATGTATAAAAAGGTGCTACTTACCAAACAAATTGCGGACAGTGCGGTGAATTATTTGGAAGTAATTAAGCAAGATCTTATTACCGAATCGGGTGGGTACGACCCAGTATGGCATCACTTGAAACAAACTACCGATGCTACCATAGGCACCAATGGTATTTATAGAAGCGATAAAGGTCTTGAAATAAAAAAAGTATTGAGCGATACTAAGTTGGCCTTGATGGAAATATTGGATAGTGCCAATGCAGAGATGCTAGATACAGTGTTGCGTGTTGATGATAAGCTTCCAAAAGCAAAGCAAGTATACTACGAATGGGATAAGTATTACTTCGACAACGTGCCGTTGGGTGCGGTAATAGCTACACTTACCAAGTTCCAAAACGATGTAAGGGTGGCCGAATCGTTGATAATGAAAAACTACCACGACCAAGTACAAGGCGAAGGTGGAATGGCGAACTATAACTTTGAATTTGTAGCAAGTGATAGCAGCTCTGCAACCGATACCATTCGCTTGGCTAAGGGTGTTAAAAAGTATGATGTGTTTACCGTTGGAGAAGACGGTGTAACTACACTTACTTTGCCATCAAGTAAAATGGGTAGTGGCGGCGCAACCGGTCAGGCTACCATATACGTTTACGACGACAATAACCAAGTAACCGACAGCTTTGCGTTTGTAAACGGACTAGGGGAAGTATCTCTAAAGACTGACAAAATTGGCGAATTCTCTATCAAAGGCGTAGTGAAGTTTAGGTATCCGGACGAGGTAAAGCCGTTACAGAAGGATAACCAACAGTTAGAGGAGAAGAAAAAGAAAGAACAAGAAATGCCTTTTGAGATAAACTATGCGGTTGTAAAGAGCAAGCCATATATTAGCCAGAAGGATTACAACATTCTCTATTTGGGTATCAATAACCCGATTAATGTTTACCACCCCGATTACCCAGCTGACAAATACCAAGTGAGTATAAGCCAAGGTAAGGTAACTAAAGTAGATACCTCGTTTTATGCTAACGTGTTTAGAAAGGGTTTAGCAAGCGTGGTGCTAAAAGTACCAGATGGCAATGGTGGCTATAAAGTTGTAGCTGAAGAGATATTTAGGGTGAAAGAGTTGCCTAAACCAACCGTAGTGCTATATAACAAGGAAGGGGGAGAAATACCAGCCAAGTTGTTTAAGATGCAAAAAGGTTTGGATGCCGTTACGAAAGAAATGGAAGTGCCTGCCGACTTTAGGGTTATTGAATATAGCATTACCTATGTCAATGCAAATGGTTTGGGTATTTTTAAAGAAAAAGTTAAGGGTTCATACTTTACCGGAAAATCAAGGGAACTTATTGATTTAGCTCAACCTGGAGACATCTTTATATTTGATAATATCCAAGTTAAAGGCCCTGATGGTGTAAATAAAGATGTGGAAGCCTTGGTATTTAACATATTATAATGCAATTGACAACGAACAACTACATTCCAAAACCAACTAAACAAACTACAATGCTGATGCTGACTAAGAAAAAAGGCAAGTCAACACTGGGGTTACTTTTGCTGGCATCATTTTTTTGTGCTTTGTGCCCCAATGTGAGTTTTGCCCAAGGTGAGGTAGTGGGAGCCGACCAGATTGTATTGGAAGGGTTTATCAGCGCTGATAAACAATTAGAAAGTGGAAAGACTTATCTAATCCAACACAACGTAAAAGTAAATGCTGGAGCTACATTGACGATTCCGGCTAATGTTACTTTGCTTTTTGGACCCAATACAACTATTGTGGTTGAAGGCGGCTTAAATGTTGCCGGTGCCCCTAATAGCTTTGTTGTTTTCAAAAGCCAAGAGAAGTACAGCCAAGGCACGGGTATTGTAGTTCGTGGTGCTGAAGGTGCAGACATAAATGTAAAATATGCCAAGTTTGTGCAGCTTACTACGCCGTTTACCTTCGATTCGGATTGGTATAGAAGTAATGTGACTATTACCAATAGCGAGTTTAGGGAAATGAATACTGGCGAGTCGAATATAATGATTACCAGTCCGCTTAGCAGCCTTTATGCTGTAGGCGATAAGAAAACAACTTTTACGTTCTCTAACAACAACTTTATAAACAACTGGGGCTCCATATTTATTGAAAACTTGCAAGACAATGTTCTTGATTTGAGGTTTAATAACAACTTGGTAACCAACAACGTAGTGTATGGTATTGATAAAGGTATACCAAGTAACACACCGGTTTTTGGCCTATATGATGCGGGCGACAAACGTTTCCAAAGCGAATTGCGCGACAACTCCATTTTCGGAAACTACCAGATTAACGCCGCTACCGATACCATTATACGCGAAATAAGCGTGGGTATACAAGGAGCAGGCGAAACTTTTAGCATGCCTAACAACTTCTTTAGGTCGACCCAAGATGGTTACATATCTTCTACTTTCGATCACTTCTACCAGAACAATTCATTGCCATTGCTAATGGCGCAACCAGTTCTTACCAAGCCGTCGGCCCAAACCCATGCGCACATTTATAAAGTGAAACTAGTGGGTAATGAGGTGATGAACTACGCCGAAATACCGGGTGACTTGCCAGCTACTAACGTAACATTCGAAGTATATTTCAACCGCCCCGTAACCGAGTTTGGCGAAACACAATTGGAATCGGTATTTTATGATACCATTAACAACGGTATCCGAATAGACCCAGTTAATGTATTGAACGGTCAGTGGTCGCAAGACAATACCGTGTATACGTTTTCAGTAGCCGATGCTTCGTTTATGAAAAACGAATTGAGCTATGTAATTATCAAAAACTTTAAAGATAACGAAGGTTTCGAAACGCCTGATTTTACAATTGGACAGCGTAAAGCCATCAATAATTACAGCAAGCTATATGCTACCGGTGTTGCAAGCACGTACTTCCCGCCAGCAGAGGTTATCAGCAACCCAGGTGGGTTTGATTTGACAGAAGACGAAGTTAATACCTTATCGACTTTGAACGATTTGGGCGATTTGTCATACTTGGGAGCTTACACTTCTTTGGCTAAAACATGGGAACTTGGTATAATGGCCGGTACCATGAACTATAGCGGAGATTTAGCTTCAAAACTTTTTGATAAAGACGAATTTAAATGGGCCATTGGTATATACGGACAGTATAATATCTCTAAATGGTTTTCTGCTCGTTTGGCGTTTACTCACGGACAAATTAGTGGTTCAGATTTGGATGAAGCTGAAGATGGCCGCAGGCTAAGGGTTGCTAACTTTAGAAACAACATTTATGAAGGTTCGTTAACGTTCCATTTTCATTTGTTGCAATATGGCATAAGTAAAGGTGAAAGGTTTTCACCTGCAATTTTTGCAGGTATCGGGGTATTTAACCACAACCCAGAAGCTCGCATCTTTACTGGCTTGAATGCATCGGGTGACCCTAGCTATTTGGCATACGATGGAACCAATTTTATTGCTTCTGCTGAAAATAATGCTGATTATGTTTGGGTTCCTTTGCACAGCATTGGTACTGAAGGTCAAACATCAACTAGTCCTGATGTAGATCCTGATAATAAATACAGTCCGCGCAATCCGCCTAAAAACTATAACCTTTGGCAGATATCTATTCCGTTTGGTTTAACCTTTGATTTCATTATCAATAAATCGTGGACCATAGGTATTGAAGCAAGCTTCCGCTTTACCCTTACCGATTATTTGGATGACGTAAGTGGTAACTATTGGGATAGGGCAAATTTCGGCCAGTCGGTTGTTGATGCTAATCCTGAAATTACTGGAAAACTAGGCAATGGTCTATTCCGTGACAATATTGTATTGCCAAATGATTTACGCGATGTAAATGATGGTACTGGTGGAATTTGGATGTCAGAAGGACAAATTTTGGTTCGTCCTACTAATGCAATCCCGACTGCCGCTTTCTTGTCAAACCCTTCATTGGCCAATGCAATTTTTCAAAATCCTGATGGAAGTATTGAATACGAAGCAGGTTTGAATGATGCTAATACGTTCCCAACTGCACGTAAAGGAGATTCTAACCGCGATTGGTTTGCGTTTTTTGGTGTAAAGGCCACTAAGATATTTGGTTACAACAAGTACCAAAAGAAACAGGCCAAAGACAATGTAACCACTGCGCCTAAATATTAATAGCGTAAAGTACCGAACATAGTATAAAGTAAAGAGCCTGGATTGTATAATCCAGGCTCTTTGTTTTGTGTATTGTTTGAATCAGAATATTTCCTTTACTGCCCCGACTCTTTGAGTTTAGTACCCTCGAACTGTAGGATAAATTCGGCACCATAAGCACTGGCGGGCGTTTGAAAACCTGTTTTAAAGTTGCCATTTAGCACCTTTTCGGCAATGTCAACGGCAGTTACATAGGTAAGTTTATAACCTTCGGGCACGGTAAGCCAAAGTTGCTTGCTTTCGCCTTTGTTGTTTTTTACTTCACCCCACAGTTTTA
>CAIOSU010000281.1 GCA_903861055.1 uncultured bacterium | reverse complement strand
TGCCAGCCTAGAGCAGCGCAAATTTGCCTTAACACCTTTGGCCGAAATAGCACCTGATTTGGTTCATCCGGTTAGTGGCTATACCATGGCCGAATTGCTAGAGCGTTGCTCAGATGAGGGCTCAGTGCGCCTCAAAACAAACCATGCTGCATAAGGTAATATCTGTTGAGGGTAACATTGGTGCTGGTAAAACTACGCTAGCCACCCTGATAGCAGCAGCTACGGGCAGAAAATTGGTGCTAGAGCAGTTTGAACAAAATCCTTTTCTAGCAAATTTTTACGCAGAACCCGATAAGTATGCTTTCCATACAGAACTGTACTTTTTAGCTAAGCGCTACGAGCAGTGGCGCCTATTGGCCAATGAGCCGATAGTAGCCGATTATTCACTGGCCAAATCACTTTATTTTGCTGAGGTAACTCTAAAGGGCGCTGAATTGGAGGTTTTTAAGAGTATTTATAAGGGGTTAATGGAAACCGCACATAAGCCAGACCTTATTATATATCTGGACCGCAGTACAGAGCAACTTAACGCACACATTTTGCAACGTGGCCGAAAATACGAGCAAGCTATACCTGCTGCTTATCTGAAGCAAATACAGGATAATTACCTGAGCCACTTAAGCTTATTAGCTAACCAACCTATCGTGGTTATTGATGCACGAGAAAGGGACTTTAGGGAAGGTTCAGCTGATTTGGATTGGATGCTAAATCGGCTGCAACAACCTTATCCTAACGGAATTACTCGCTTGTAAAATAATGTCCTATTGTTTTGAGTTTAGTTGTTTTTCCAATGCCAAGGGTATTTCCTGTCTGTGGTATGCAAATTAATATACCACTTAAACTAATTGATTGGCAATGCAATAAATATACTGTTTACAGGAGCAGTTTATGTATATTCACAAAAAAATAATTAACTTGATGTAATAATTGTTATTTTAATAGGGCAGCATGGCTAGGACTAAGAGCTTAAAATGGTGTTTACTAACATGTATTACTGCCATAGTAATAGTCCTTTCCCTTCTAGGTTTATTTGAGTTAATAATTCGGTTATTCGGGCTATACCAAAGCCCAATTGAAGCCAATGGGTTAGACTATTTTTCGGCATACGAGACTTTTGGCAGAAAATTTACTTGGACCAGACCTGCCAATACCACGATAAGTGTAAATTACCAAGAATTTCAATATTCCTTTACCACTAATAGTTTAGGAATTAGGGATGTTGAGCGAGACAAGGAAAACACACAAGGAAGAAAGCGGGTCTTGTTGCTCGGAGATTCGTTTACCGAGTCATTTGGTGCAGCCGATGATTCAACTGTTTTAGTTTTGATGCAATCTGAATTGGACTTAAGGTTTCCTAACCATAACGTGGAGTTGATGAATGGAGCAGTGGCAGGGAGTGATTTGTTCTTCAATTACCTAATTTTAGAAAACGTTCTTGCAGATTATCAGCCAGACTTGGTCTTGTTTAATGTTAATTCAACCGACTTAATGGACTATTGCGTTAGGGGTGGATTAGAAAGAATGCAGCCTGACGGAAGCTTTGAATTGAAGCCTTGCCCAATAGTCAAGCCTTTGTACAGAAATCTGCACCTATATCGTTTTTGGGTACACGACGTGCTAAATAGGGAGCGTGGGTCATTTTTAACCAAGCGAAAATCGACTGCCTGCCAAGCTGACTTTAGCCATGCAGCTAACGAAGTTTTTGAAAAGTTGGAACAATTATCATTAGCCAAGGGCTTTAGTTATCGCATCGTATATCAGCCGCTTGCTTACGAAGTTAGGGATGGAGCCTATGATACCAATTTAGACCCCATTTATGGCCCAAATACTATTGACTTGCTACCTAGTATCAAAACCACCCACTTCAGTATCAGGACCATTTATTGGCCAATCGATGGACATTTTACACCTAAAGGCTATAACCTGTATGCAAATTTATTAGTGAATGAACTAGTTTCGCAAGAGTTGCTGCCGTAATAGTGCCAGGCATTACTCCAACTTAGCCAAACTCTCTTCTAAAGCTTTCACCTTTGCCTTTCCGTCGGCTAGTTTTTTGCGTTCCGCCTCAACTACTGCTGCAGGAGCGCTGCTTACAAAACGCTCGTTGCTCAATTTACCCTCAACGGAGCGGATAAAGCCCTTGGTATACTCTAGCTCTTGTAGCATTTTGGCACGCTCTTCTTCAGCATCAACTTCTACGCCTGTTGATACAAAGAAACGGTCGCTGCCGGCCATAAAGGCTTGGGCATTGTCAATGTCTTTCTCGGTATACTCAAATACGCCTAGTTTGGCTAATTTGATTATTTGCGGGCGGTATTGCTCGTAAAGCTCCGTGTTGGCAACTTGGCCGTATAGGTCAACAGTGTCCTTTGGCTTCACCTGTTGTTGGTTTCTGATGTCGCGCACGCCGCTTATCATTTCTTTAACCAACTCAAAGTTGCTCAATAGGGTTTCGTCAACTTCACCAGCTTTTGGCCATTGCGCAACAATTAGGCTATCCTTGGCTTCTCTTGTGCCAATGTGTTGCCAAATATGCTCTGAAATGAAAGGTGTAAATGGGTGCAATAACCTCAACAAATCTTCCAATATTAAGGTTGTTTGCTCCAGGGTATAGGCATCAATTGGGTGTTGGTATTCGGGCTTAATCATCTCCAGATACCAAGAGCAAAACTCATCCCAAACCAAGTTATAAACCGTTAACAATGCCTCACTTAGGCGATATTGTTCAAAGCTTTGGTCTATCTGCACAATGGCCATATTAAGGCGCTGGCGCATCCATTGAATAGAAGCTTCGTTTTCTTCATTTTTGCCTGGGGTAACTTCCCAGCCTTGTATTAATCGGAAGGCATTCCAAAGCTTGTTTGCAAAATTACGGCCTTGCTCACAAAGCTTATCATCAAACAAAACATCGTTGCCACTTGGTGCACTAATAAGAATACCTACACGCATGCCATCGGCACCGTATTGGTCAATCAGGCTCAGTGGATCAGGGGAATTTCCCAACGATTTACTCATTTTACGGCCCTGCTTATCGCGAACCATGCCTGTGAAATACACATCGTTAAATGGTTTTTCGCCTTTAAACTCGTAGCCAGCAATTACCATACGAGCAACCCAGAAGAAAATAATATCCCAGCCGGTAACTAGTACATTGGTAGGGTAGTAGTAGTCTACTTCTTCGGGGCCTTCAAAGCCATCAAACACCGAAATAGGCCACAACCAGCTACTGAACCAAGTATCCAACACGTCCTCGTCTTGGCGCAGGTCTTCTGCGGTTACTTTGGTTAAGCCAAACTGCTCCTTAGCCAATTCAACCGCTTCTTCAATGGTTTCAGCCACTACAAACCTACCATCGCTTAGGTAATAGGCTGGTATACGCTGCCCCCACCACAATTGGCGCGAAATAGGCCAGTTGCGTATGTTTTCCATCCAATGCTTATACAGGTTCTTAAAGCTATCGGGGTGGAAATGGATGTTGTCATTCATTACGTTTTCCAGGGCTGGCTTTACCAGCTCCTGCATATCCACAAACCACTGTAAGCTTAAGCGTGGTTCAACCACCGTGTCGGGGTTGCGCTCGCTGTAGCCTACTTTGTTTACTATTTCTTCGGTTTTAATAAGCAATCCAGCGGCTTCAAGGTCGGCCACAATTTGTTTGCGAGCAGCAAATCGGTCTTGACCAATGTATAGCTCACCTGCTTCACTTATCGTTCCGTCAGGTTTCATTATATCAATGGTTTCTAGGCCATGCTTTTTGCCTAGTTCATAGTCGTTAATGTCGTGTGCTGGTGTTACTTTCAAGGCACCGGTTCCAAACTCGCGCTCTACATACTCATCTACTATTATTGGCACGTGGCGGTTTACCAATGGCACTATAACCTTTCTGTTGTGCAACACGGTGTATCTTTCATCATCTGGGTGCACGCACACTGCAGTATCGCCTAGCAAGGTTTCGGGGCGAGTAGTGGCAATGGTTATAAAATCTTCAGTGCCTGCTATTACATACTTTATATAGTATAGTTTAGCCTGTTTGTTCTCTTTATATATTACCTCTTCGTTGCTTAGGGTAGTTTGGGCGCGAGGGTCCCAGTTTACCATTTTCAAATCGCGATAGATGTAGCCCTTGTTATAGAGGTCAACAAATACTTTAACTACCGCAGCATAAAGCTTTGGCTCCATGGTAAAGCGGGTACGCTCCCAGTCGCAACTGGCGCCCAGTTTTTTCAACTGCTCTAGGATAATGCCACCGTACTTATCCTTCCACTCATAGGCGTGCACCATGAATGCATCGCGGCCTATGTCGCTTTTCTTAATACCTTGCTCGCGCAGTAGGTTTACTACTTTGGCCTCGGTAGCTATGCTAGCATGGTCGGTGCCGGGCACCCAACAGGCATTATAACCCATCATGCGCGCACGGCGGATGAGGATATCTTGAATGGTATTGTTGAGCATGTGGCCCATGTGCAATACACCCGTAACATTCGGTGGCGGAATGACGATAGTGAATGGTTCGCGCTCATCGGGCACAGAGCGGAAAAATCCTTGCTCCATCCAATGTTGATACCATCTGTCTTCTACCTCTTTCGGGTTATAGGTTTTTGCAATTTCCATAGTCGTGCAAAGATATGAGATAGACGCAAGACACAAGACACAAGACTTTTTAAAGGAACTTACAAGTTACACGTTACATTTATCTTCTGTCATCTGGCATCTATCGTTTACATTGCGTCTATTGAGTAGCCCCCTTCATCTAAATAAGTTGGTCAATTGAACGATTAGCTATATTCTTGCTTCGTTCAATTATCAAATCTATTTCAGTGGCACAACCAATAATCCGGATTAACAACTTAAATAAGTCCTACCAAATGGGGCACAATAGCTTGCATGTGCTTAAGGGTGTAAATATGCAGGTTAACGAGGGCGAAATGGTTTCCATCATGGGTTCGTCGGGCTCGGGCAAATCAACGCTGCTGAATATATTGGGTATATTGGACCAATACGACTCTGGCGAATACTATTTGGGCGAGTATTTGGTTAAGAACTTATCGCAAGCCAAAGCGGCCAAATACCGCAGCATGTTGGTGGGCTTTGTGTTTCAATCGTTTAATCTATTGAGTTTTAAAACTGCTGCCGAGAATGTTGCCCTGCCTTTATATTACCAAAACGTAAGCCGCAAGCAGCGCGATAAAATGGCACTGGAATATTTGGAGAAAGTAGGCCTGCGCGATTGGGCCAACCACTTGCCTACCGAAATGAGCGGTGGTCAGCAGCAGCGGGTAGCTATTGCCCGAGCTTTAATCAGCAATCCGAAAGTGATATTGGCCGATGAACCAACAGGTGCATTGGATACCCAAACCAGCTACGAGGTAATGGAGCTTTTTAAAGCCTTACACCAAGAAGGGAAAACCATCGTAATTGTTACCCACGAAAACGACATAGCTGCCCTTACCGAAAGGGTTATCAGGCTCAAGGATGGACAGATTGTTGCTGGTTGATTGGTTATTAGTTATTGGTTATTAGTTGATTTGTTATTGGGTACTGTTGAACTTTTGAAGTTTATTTACCAATCAACAAGTTAACCCTCGCCCAAGGCGAGGCAAGCTAATAACTAATCAACCAAATAAATAACGAGCGTTAGTGAGGGTTTAAGTGACTCAACTATCCGAATAGGTTAATTTGGGGTAATCAAATTATTAATTTTCAGCTACTTGGCTTAAATTTAGGAGCCCTATTAATAAACAACCTGCTACCCCCAATGCGAAATTACCTGCTCTTATTTTCTGCTGCTACTTTGTGCTTCCTATCAGGATTGTTTTATGCTCATGGTTTGTCATTACCTATAAGTTCAGATAAACAAACTGAAACGGGTAATAAGGATAGGGCCGCCGTGAATAACGTTTACGAAGGCAACGAGACAAACCCCATGCTGCCAGTGTATGATACCATGGCTAGGGTTACATGGTCGGCGAATATAGCCCCTCAGTATTTTGTCGAGAATTTAGGGCAGTTTAATGATCGTTATGAGGGTGCTAGCAGCGATATACGATTTGCCATTGATGGTGGAGGCACCCAAATTTTTTTTAAGCCAAATGGGGTAGACTATTTTTTTGTAGAGCGAGTTAAAAACCCTGACAGAAAAAAGGGAGATATGACAAAACCAAAAAAGGTAAATAAAAGCGACCTTTTTGGTTTTGTGTGGCAAGGTGCAAACCCAGCTGCCGAAATAGTAGGCAAAGACTTGGGGGTGGCATACTACACTTATGCTATGCCAAAGAGACAAAATCCTATCAATCCTACTTTTGATAATGTAAGGGGTTTTGGTAAAATAACTTACGAAGGGATTTATAAGGGTATTGATGTAGAATATACCATGCATCCTGAGGGTGGCATGAAATACTCGTTGGTAGTGAAGCCAGGTGCTGATATCAGCCAAGTTAAAATGGCTTATCCCGCCGACCGAATGCTAAAGATTGATGAATCGGGCAAGTTGCTGATAAGTACCTTGTATGGTGATATGGTAGAGCATGCTCCAGTTACTTTTTACAATGGCAGCACCAATGAACTAATAGCTTCAAAGTTTGTATTGCAAGGCAATGTAGTTTCGTTTGAATTGGAAGGTTATGATCATTCGAGAGGCATCGTTATCGACCCTTGGGTACAAAGCCCTACTTTAACTAGTTCGAATTGTATTTGGGAATGCGAGAGGGATGCTGCGGGTAACGTTTATGTTATTGGTGGTGATGCCCCTATGAAGTTACTGAAGTACAATGCTACGGGTACTTTGCTATGGACTTACGTTACTCCTTGGGACGCAACTCCCTCTGCTCCTGGCGAATCGGATGGTGATTGGCTGGGTAGCTTAGCTACCGATAGAAACGGCAATAGCTATATTACTCGTGGTTCATTGGCAGCTATCCAAAAAATTAACACGGCGGGTGCTTTGCAATGGAGTGTTGCGGGAACGTTGTTTAGCTCTGATGAGTATTGGACCATAGCATTCAATTGCGATCAAACGAAGTTGGTTGTGGGTGGTACGCAGGGTGTTGGGCTCAATATTAAAGGGGCTCTTTTTGATATTAATGCCAGTAATGGTGCTATAATAAGCTACGTAATTGTTGGCACCAACAGGCCATCTATTCTGCCGGGGGTGTTTAACGATGCTATGGAGGTTCGCTCCATTAGCTCCTCTCGCAACGGGCGGTATTTTTTTATGACTCTTGACTCGGTAGGTTCTGTAAATCAGAACTTTAGCGTTTGTAACAATCAGCCGTTATTTAACGAAAGTCACGGATATAAGCTTGGTTACAAATCTGAAGAGTATCGCCCCAGCACAGGCAACGGCCCTAATTGTGCTATTAAGGCCAACGACAAATTTGTATACACCCATGGTGGCAATATTGTGCACAAAAGAGATTTAAACACAGGTGCTATTTTGGCTTCGGCAGCCATACCAGGCGGTATAAGCACCGTGCAATTTGGTTTTAGCCAACCAGGCAACAATGGCATTGATATTGATACTTGTGGTAACGTGTATGTAGGCTCTGCAGATAGGGTTATAAAATATGATGCCAATTTGAACGTAATTTCTTCGGTAAATTTGCCGTTTCGTGCATTTGACGTGGCGGTTACCACTGGTGGCGAAATTATTGTTTGTGGTGGAACGGGCACCTCATCAAGCACTACCCGCACGGGTTATGTGCAAGTATTAAATATGAATGCTTGCCCACAGTTTACGCTAATTTGCTGCGATGCTACTATCTGCCCTGCTGGCCCAATTTGTGATATTGCCCCACCAATTACGCTCAACGCAGTAACCCCTGGCGGGGTGTGGAGTGGCCCGGGCATTACCAATAGTTCTTCAGGTCAGTTCAGTCCATCGGTAGCTGGCCCAGGAGTGCATCGCATTATATATACGCTTCCTTGTGGTCTTGATTCAACTTTTATAACGGTCAATGCTTGCGCCAACTTAACGGTTTGTGTGCAGCCTAACGGAGACTACACCGTTTCAAATGGCACTGGCCCATACACTTGGCAGCGTGGAACACCATTTCAAAACTGCACAGGTTGCCCGCTAGGCAACTGCATCCCATTTATTTGTGCCGGTTTTGCTGATACCACTTGGACCACTTTTTCTACTAATAGCACTGCTACGCCGCCGGGTACTTTTCCTATACGGGTAACCGATGCGGCAGGCAACCGACTGCGTATAACCAGTGCAGCTGGTATACCCCCTTGCACCACCTGCCCCAACATTACTACCACTATTACCAGCCAAACCAATATATCTTGCGCCCAGCCAACGGGCAGCGCCACGGTAAGCGCCGCTGGCGGCGCGGCACCATACACTTACAATTGGCAGCCGGGCAACTTGAGCGGTGCTGCGCAAACGGGCCTTGGGGCAGGTGCTTACACCGTAATAGCTACCGATGCCGCTAGTTGTAAGGATACCGTAATTGTTACCATAACCAGCAGTGGCTCTATACCGAGTGTAACAGTTACCACCACTGCCACTACTTGTGGTTTGGCAAATGGTTCTGCTACGGCAAACGTTACCGGCGGAACTGCACCATTTACCTATGCTTGGAGCCCCGGCGGTGGAAGCACCCAAACCATAACCAACCGCGCTTCGGGTACTTATACCGTTACAGTTACGGGCACTGGTGGTTGCACGGCAACGGCTTCGGGTACTATTGCCACATCTAGCGGCTTTACCACTGCAGTTACTACTACGCCATCAACTTGCACGGCCAGTAACGGCACCGCTACGGCTACCAATACGGGTGGGGCGGCGCCGTTTACCTATACTTGGTCGCCAAGTGGTGGTAGTGCGGCTACCGCCAGCAACTTAGCGCCAGGCCCATACACGGTGCAGGTAAATGATGGCAATGGATGCACAGCCACGGCTTCGGGCACTGTAACCCAATCATCGGGCACATTGGCTTTGAGCCTTACCAACCCTGTTAACCCTACTTGTGCTGGCAATAATGGCAGTATTACAGCTGGGTTGAGCGGTGGCACCGCGCCTTACACCGTAACTATTGATACAGGCGGCACCCCAATTGTGGTAAATGTGCCTTTTGCCATTTCTCAAACAATTACAAACCTACCTGATGGCACCGTGAACGTAAGTGTGGTGGATGCGCAAGGTTGCCAAGTGAGCAATTCGGCTACCTTGGCAGCACCTAACTGTTGTACGTTTACAGTATCGGCGGCACTTACGCAACCTACTTGTGGGCAAAGCAACGGTACAATAGTGCTTACCGCTGCCAACGGCTCTGGCAACTACACCTATGCTTGGGCCAATGGCTCGGGCGCAGGCACCACGGCGAGCGGCATTGGTGCTGGCACTTATAGCGTAACTATTACCGATAATGGTTTTGCGAACTGCTTTAAGGATACCACCTTTACCTTAAACTCAAACAGTAACTTAAGCCTTAGCCTAACCAACCCAGTAAACCCTACTTGTGCAGGAAATGACGGTAGCATAACCGCAACGCTCAGTGGCGGCGCGGCTCCTTACACCGTAACTATTGATACCGGCGGTACACCAATTGTGGTGAATGTGCCAATAGCTATTGCGCAAACCATAACCAACCTGCCAGATGGCACCGTGAACGTAAGTGTGGTAGATGCACAAGGTTGCCAAGTGAACAATTCGGCCACGTTGGTTGCACCTAACTGTTGTACGTTTACAGTATCGGCTGCACTTACCCAACCTACTTGTGCACAGAGCAACGGTAGTATTGTTATTACATCGGCCAACGGTTCGGGCAACTACGCTTACGTTTGGGCTAATGGTTCTGGCACAGGCACTACGGCTAGCAACATTGGGGCGGGTGTTTACAATGTTACCATTACCGACAATGGGGTGGCCAACTGTTTTATTGATACTACATTTACCCTTACTTCAAACAGTTCATTGGTACTAAACCTTACCAACCCTATAAACCCAACTTGTGCGGGTAATGATGGCAATATAACTGTGGATGTTAGCGGAGGTACTGCACCATACACCGTGACTATTGACACTGGTGGTGCGCCATTTGTAATTAATATACCTGTTGCTATATCGCAAACCCTTGCCAACTTACCTGCCAGTATAGTTAACGTAACGATAGTTGATGCGCAAGGTTGCCAAGTAAATAATACCGCAACATTAACAGCTCCAGCCAATTGCTGCTCGTTTAATGTGTCGGCTGCTATCACCCAGCCTGCTTGTGGGTTGAGCGATGGTAGCATAGTGCTTACCCCAACCAACGGATCTGGCAACTACACCTATACTTGGGCCAATGGCTCAGGAACGGGCACAACGGCCAATAACCTGGCAGCTGGTAACTTTGCCGTAACCATTACTGACAACGGCTTTGCCAATTGCTTTATCGATACCGCATTTGCCTTAATTAATGCAAATGCACCAGCAATTGGGCTGGTTTCGCAAACCGATGTTGCATGTGCAGGCGATGCTACAGGTGCTATTACCGTGCAGGTTTCGGGCGGCACGGCACCTTACGCAGTGCTATGGAGCAATGGCGATACCACGCTTGCCGTAAATGGTTTAACTGATGGTGCTTATACGATTTCGGTTACCGATGCTAACAGTTGTGCCTCAAATGCCACTTTTACCATTGTTGCGGGCACTTCACTGGCATTGCAAACCACCATGACACCTGTTGATTGCAACAACCCTAACGGTGGTAGCGCTGGCGTGGCCGTTACGGGTGGCACGGCACCATATACCTATCTATGGAATAATGCAGCTACTGCATCAACACTAACGAGCGTTACCGTTGGAACTTATACCGTGACTGTTACCGATGCACAAGGTTGCGAGGCAGTTGACTCGGTTACCGTTACCGGCGACAGCATAGCATCGTTTAATCTAGGCCCTGATTTAACTGTTTGCTTTGGCGATTCGGTGGTATTAGGTACAGGCTTGGTTGGCACCGTTTGGTCGACAGGCGATACGAGCGATTATTTGGTGGTAACTGATGCAGGGGTATACAGCGGAACTATCTCAAATGGCAATTGCACGAACAGCGACACCGTGAGTGTTTCGGTGGAGCAAATACCAAACGTTCCGCAGTTGAATGTAAATGATACTATTGTTTGCGCAAGTGAAACCGTAATATTGCGGGTAGGTGATGAGGGTTATCTGTATGTTTGGTCAACGGGCGATACCGCGAGTCAAATTGTGGTGGATACACCAGGTATCTACATCGTTTCAGCCATAAATGACTGTGGCGAAGTAAGTGCTGAGGCGTTGGTTACCGATGAAAACTGTGCATGCCGCCTATACCTGCCCAATGCATTTTCGCCAAATGCCGATGGTGCGAACGATGTATTTAAAGCGTATAGCGTTTGTACTTACATTGAAGAATTTAACTTAACCGTCTTTGATAGATGGGGCGGGGTGGTATATAAATCGAATGACTTTATGGAGGTTTGGAACGGCACTAGCAAAGGGAAAGTCTGCATTCCGGGAGTTTATGTATACAGCCTGAGTTACCTTTCTCGCGAGAATGGTGTGCGCCAAATATATAGGCAGAAGGGCAGTGTTACTCTGTTGAGGTAGTTATTAGTTAAGCACAATAAATATATAGTGTGCTTTGTGGCATAAACATTGGGCAATGTGGCAGTTCAAGTGGCTATTGTTGTGCATTTACAGTACATTTTCTTATTATTGAGAGCTCATTTATTACCAGTACATAAAATCCTCAACAAGAAATGGCTAAGCAGTATATCAGCATGCGCAATTTGCGTTTTTTGCTATTTGATGTATTCAACGGTTTGGAACTTACCAAACTAGATTATTATAAAGACCACAACCAAGATACGTATGACATGACGCTGGATACGGCGAAGCAAATCAGTGATTCGCTTTTGTATCCACTTTATGAAGAAATGGACCATAAGAAGCCAAAGTACGAAGACGGAACCATTAAGGTGCACCCTAAAGTGCGCGAGATAATGGAAACCTTTGGAGAAGGTGGATGGATAAATGCCCCAAAAGAGTTTGAGAAAGGTGGGCAGCAAATGCCCTATTTGCTGTTCAACCTATCGGCGATGGTTTTTCATGCGGCTAATACTGCAGCAGTTGCGTTCCCTTACCTAACCGCAGGTGCTGCGAACTTGATTGATAGCTTTGGCAGTAAAGAGCTTAAAGAAACCTATTTGGCTCACATGTGGGCAGGCAAATGGCAAGGTACTATGGCTCTAACCGAGCCACAAGCCGGTAGCTCGCTTACCGACATTACCAGCAGTGCAACCCCAACAGAGCATGGCTACTACAAGATAAAAGGCCAAAAAATATACATTTCTGGTGGCGACCACGATGGTGTTGACAATATAGTTCACCTATACTTGGCCAAAAT
>CAIOSU010000280.1 GCA_903861055.1 uncultured bacterium | reverse complement strand
TTGTTGATGTGGCGGCCAGTGCACCAATACTTCAGTTTGACAAGCTAAGGGTATATCCTCAACCAACCAGCGCATACGTAATTATAGATGGATTGATGGAAAATGGCTTTATAACGCTCACCGACCTAACGGGCAATACCATCACTTACCAATCAGTTGAAAAAGACACTAGAAACAATATAGACTGCACGCAATTAGCTGCAGGAATGTATTTGTTGCATATTGAGACCCGCACAGGAAGTATTGTGAAGAAAATATTAGTTGAAAAATGACCCTAAAAGTTGATACCAGTTGGTTTTTGTAGGGCCGTAAGTAGACACAAACCAATTGAAAATCAACAACTTAATTAAACACAATCTTCAAAAATAAACAGATAATTTTCACTCAAACCCCAAAAATCTGCTGATAAAGCCCAGAAATTGTAATTGATGGGGCTATTTACAGAAAGTAAATTTACAGAAACAAAAAACAAGAGCTATGAAAAACCTATTAATCACCCTAAGCCTAATTATCGCCGGTTATACCGCGAGCATGGCACAGTGCACCGCCTCATGGATGGGCTGGAGCACTCCTAACTATACTGCCACTTTTGTTGACAGCTCTGGCACTGACCCTAACACCACCCTTTACGCCTGGGACTTTGGCGACGGTGGCACTAGCAACGATCAAAACCCAATACACCAATACGCGACTGGCGGTTGGTACTTTGTTTGCTTATCAATTGAAGCGCAAGTGAACGGAGCAATATGCAGAGACACCTATTGCGACTCATTGTATGTAGGCCAGCAACCTAGCAGTTGCCAGGCCTATTTTGGATCCACTGTTTCACCAAATGGTAACAACACTTTTTCCTTTACGAATTATACGCAAGCATCGGGTGGAAACGTTTATTACTCATGGGATTTTGGTGATAGCACAACCTCAACAGCTACCAATCCTACACACACCTATTCAACAAGTGGAACATATACCGTTTGCCTAACGGTTGCAGTCGGCGCTAATGGCGGTATTGTTTGCACAGATACTTATTGCGACACCATTTCTATAGTCATTGCAAGTGGCTGCCAATCATACTTTGCTTATACTTTCTCGCCAGCCAGCAACAACACGGTTTCGTTTACCGACTATTCACAAACTTCTGGTGGAACCGTGAGTTACGTATGGAATTTTGGCGATAGCACCACTTCTACTTTGGCCAACCCAACTCATACTTATGCCACAAACGGAACTTATATTGCCTGCCTAACCATAACCGAAAGCGCAAATGGCAGCATTGTATGCACCGATTCATATTGCAAAACCATTACCATTTCAACTTCTGGAGCTTGCGATGCAATCTTTGGGTACCAAAATGTGGGGCTTACTGCCGATTTCTATACAAGCGGGGCAAACAATTATAATTATAGCTGGGATTTTGGTGATAGCACATTTAGCTACTTCTCTAATCCTAGCCACACTTATACTGCGGCTGGAAACTACATTGCCTGCCTAACTGTGATTGACTCGGCTACGTTGTGCACCGATACGTATTGCACTATCGTAACGGTTACCAGTGGCAGCGGCGGCACTTGTGATGCTACCTTTGGCTTTCAAAATGTGGGGCTAACCGCTGATTTTTACTCGAGCGCATTAAGCAACTACAGCTACAACTGGGATTTTGGCGACAGTTCTTTTAGCTACATACCCAATCCGAGCCATACTTACACTGCGGCTGGCAACTACATTGCCTGCCTAACTGTGGTTGATTCGGCCAACTCATGCTCAGATACATATTGTGTTACAGTTACGGTTAACGGTGGCGGCAGTGGCAGTTGCTCTGCAGTATTTAGTTACCAAAACGGAGCTATGGGTACTTATTTTTCTGTGGGAGCAAATACCAACAATCAGTTTTACTTTTGGGACTTTGGCGATGGCAATACTAGCAATCAGCAAAATCCAGTAAACTTTTACAGTGCTGTTGATACATACTACGTGTGCCTAACCGTAGTTGATGTTGCCAACAGTTGCACCACCACACACTGCGACTATGTTTATGCAGGCTCTAACACCAACCCAAACAACGTATACGACCTGCAAGGCTTAGCCTACAGCGATTCATCGTCGGGTGCTTGGAGCGAAGCTTTAATATATTTAATCAGTTACGACTCGCTTACGCAAACCCTTAGCGTGATTGATACCCAGACTACCCAATATGGTTATTTCATTTTCCGTGGAGTAGCTGCGGGCAATTATTTGCTAAAAGCTGCTCTAGTGCCGAGTGCCCCCGCCTACAATGACTTTTTGCCTACTTACTATCAAAGCGTATTGTTTTGGTACGATGCTGCTACCATTGCGGTACCAACTGGACCAAACAACTTCTATAGTATCTATATGGTACCGGGTAACAACCCTGGTGGCCCTGGCTTTATTGGCGGAAACGTGAACCAAGGCGCCAACAAGCAAGCAAGCGGCGATCCACTTAGTGATGTGCAAGTAATGTTGTTGAACATGGACGACAGCCCTGTACAATACACCTATACATCGGCAACTGGTGGCTTTAGCTTTAACGATGTTGCTTACGGTACCTATAAAGTATATGCCGAAGTATTGGGTAAGCCTACCTTCCCTAACATCGTTACTATATCTGCAGCCAATGAAAGTGTTGAAGGCGTAGCGGTAGTGGTAGAAGAAGAAGGTGTGTACAGCAGCGTTAAGGAAGTTGACGCTACTTATGTTGACGGAACCAACTTCTTCCCTAACCCTGTAGCAAGCACCGGTTCGCTTTCGTTCAATGCCAAAGAAGCTGGTACTATAACCGTAAGGGTATTGAACATGCTGGGTCAAGTTGTACTAATACAAAACACCCAAGTATTGCCAGGTAACCAAGCGCTGCAAATAGATATGAGCAACCAACAAACCGGTGCTTATATACTGAGCATCAGCTTTAACAACAACACAGCTGCTCACATGCGATTTATTAAGGATTGATATTGTCGGATTATCAAACCCTTTGTTTCACAGCCTTCCCAGCAATGGGAGGGCTGTTTTGTTTTTACCAATATCCAATTGCTAGTTGCCTTTTCAATACTTATCTTTATAACATGAACTTTTCAAAGCAACTTTTAATAGCGATGCTAGTATGCATTTGTACGTTTAGTAAACTAAATGTTGCTTACGCTCAAACCTATACCCTCGACTCAACTACACTAGTTGCCGATACCGTAATAACTGGCCTGAACGTGCCATGGGAGCTGAAATGGGGACCCGATAACTACCTCTGGATGACCGAACGCGACGGTATCGTAAGCCGCGTTAATCCCCAAACCGGCTTACGTACCATAATTTTAAATGCATCGCAAAGCAATGGTGGGCCGGTATATGCAGTAAG